>JAGCVY010000009.1 GCA_017962105.1 Lachnospiraceae bacterium | reverse complement strand
TTCATTGATTCCAATTTCCCCTCTCAGATACTGTTCTACGAGCTGGACCTTTAGTATTGGCTCAATCTTACTTCTTTTGGACATAGAAATACCCCCAAGTAGGTTTTATATTTCAATGTCCTACTTGGGGGTAGCATATCACGAGGAGGCTCCTTTTTTGTCTTCATTTTTCGGAGGCAGTCCGGACAATATACGAAACGCCGTCTGACACAAACGAAAAGGTATGCATGAAACAGTCTTCTTCATGGAGTTTGGAAAATGCCACTCCCAAACCCTTTCCGATCAGCTTAGCGATAGCTTCCTTTCCGGTCCATTTGACGGCAAGATACTTTGCCGCTTCGTCTGTATCAGAAATGCCGGCGAAAGCATTCTCCTCGAAAGGATTCAATATTTTCCGGGCGATCCTTGTTTTCGCAAATTTCGATACCCGCTCGATATCCACGCCTACCTCATCGGCATCAACTGCACAGACGATCAAGTCCCCGCTGTGAGACAGACTGAAACAAGGTCCATCCTGAAAATACGGTTTACCCTCCCCGGTGAACTTAACCGGCAGCGGCTCATCCCCGAAGGTAAAGCCGTATTCCTTCAGGGCATACCGAAGGATGCCGGCTCCGGCGGTAATTTCCGCACGGCGCTTTACGCTTTTCGCTTTACCGTATTGTTCGAAATGCCCCTCATCCAGCAAGGAAGGCGGCGTATCGGCGAAGCGTTCGATTTTTGAGATGATTACTATCATGTTATCTCCGTGTTTTAACGGTGCATAATTTCAAAGATCACGTATTCGGACATCGCCCCGGTCTTAAAGGAGCATCCCCAGGTCCCGACGCCATCCGATACGTAAAATGTGGTATTCCCTCTTGTCTCCGTTCCGCTGAACCGATCTGTATCCCCGAACAGGTTCTCCATAAACAGCGGAGCGAACCATTTTACGGGGATGAGGTACCCGCCGTGGGTATGGCCGCACAAAACCAGATCGACGCCAGCCGCAGTTTCCCTTTCGAAATCACTCGGCTGGTGGTCGAGCACGATCTGATACTTCGAGTCATCCAGGCTTTCGGTGAGTTCCGCAATACTCTTCCGCGACTCACTGCGATCCTTTCGACCGATGAGGTAGAAGCTGTCATTTATCAATACCGTCTCATCCCGGAGCACGATGACGCCGTTTTGTTTGAGCATGGAAAACAACTCTTCTTCGGTAAATTCTCCGTTTTCGGGAGAATCATGATTTCCCGCAATGTAATAAACCCCGCTTTTTGTGTGAATGTCTCCAAGGGCATTGCAGCCGTTTATCATTTCGTTTCGACTCGTGTTCCCGTCAACCAGATCCCCGGTGATGACCAGCAGATCGATGTCATTCCCTCCGATCCGCTTGAGGATTCTCGCAAACTTCTCCCCATCCATGGTCGTTCCCAAATGGACATCGGAAATCTGCGCAACCAGAATGGAACCGCCCGGCAGTGCCTTGTCGGTTTCCACTTTCTTCCATGTTGCCCGCACCTGATGCGCGCAAAGAAATCCGATGGTGAGATACAGAAAGCATCCGAACACCACCGCGGCAAACCGACGGATATGTCGGTAATTGCGATTGTATCCGGATTCAACTGCGGTTGGCTCCGGTTGAAACAGAGGCGTGTTCCCATCCGTATTTTCAGTTGCAGTGCCTGCTTTTACATTTGCACTGTTTGCTTTGATCTTCCTCTCGATAATCCCATCTGCGATAATGGTATAAATCCAGAATACGCAGATGTGCAGCATAATGATAATCCCGTTCAGCGGCAAATGCAGCATGAAGGTAAAAACGGCAAAAGGAATGATAAAGGCAAGGAGCGTTCCGTAGAAAAGGATTCGTAACAGATTCGATTTTGTTGCAAATAGCCGCAGTCCAAAAAGGATCACTGTCGATACACCGAAACACAACAGCAATATCAAAATCCAAAGAATCGTCCCCATGGTATCCCCCGTTATGCCTGTTCCGCTTCACGCCGGATCTTTTCGATCAACTCCGGATCGAATACTCCCGAGCGAAGCATTGCTATCTCATGTTTGTAGGGTGAATAACTGCGCTCCTTTTCCCCCTCTTTGGTGACATACGGAGTCTCCAGAATGATCGGCGTATTCGCAAATTCCGTCATTTTTGTGATCGCACACAACCGGTCAAACCCGATGGTTCCGAAGCCGATATTCTCGTGACGGTCCTTCGCGGCGCCCTGCTCATTTTTCGAGTCATTCAGATGAATACAGGCAATCTGGTTGAGCGGAAAATGCCACTCACAGGCCGCGAGTACTCCCTCAAAATCATCCTTTACCGGGTAGCCCGCATCATTCAAGTGACAGGTGTCAAGGCAGAGACGAAGCTTACTGTTGTGAATGACGCCGTCGTAAATGCGTGCCATCTGCTCAAAGCTTGTTCCCAGCTCGCTGCCCTTGCCCGCCATGGTCTCCAGGGCGATGTGCGCCTCCGTATCCGCATCCAGGATCAGGTTCAGACCTTTGATGATCTGCATAATTCCGGCATCCTCGCCCTCTCCTACGTGGGCTCCGGGATGGAGCACCATCGTGCGGCTTCCCATGGCAGCGGTCCTGCGAAGCTCTTCGCGAAGAAACTCCACGGCAAAATCAAAGGCATCCGGTTTTACGGTATTTCCGAGGTTTACAATATACGGAGCGTGTACGACAAACTCGGTGATCCCGTTCGACTTCATAAGTGCCTGCGCCTCCGGGATCCGCATTTCCGCGAGATCCTTACGGCGTGTATTTTGCGGCGCTCCCGTGTAAACCATGAAGGTTTCGGCGCCGTAGGAAAGCGCCTCCTTCACAGAGCCTAAGAACTGTTCCTTGCCGCCTAATCCAACATGCGAACCAAGCATACGATTCTCCCTCCTGTATTTTCATGCTCTCTCCAAAAAACGGATCACATACGCTGCCATCTCGCCCCTCTCCCGCATGGGGATTTTCAGGACGATCGACATATTCCTCGGAATCGAGGATTCCGCAATCTTCGGATCATGGGAAACCATGATCATCGTTCCGTTTTCCCGCAGATGTTCCGGAACCTTGCGGAAGAACTTTCGGTAAAGCTCCGCAATCGCGGATGCATTCATGAGATTGTCGCCCGAGGATTTTGAAGTGCCGGTTGTATTTTCCGACTCGGAAACGACGAAAGGCATATTGGTGATGATCTCGTCAAACATGTGATCCTGACGATAATCAAAGAAATCACGGTGAATGAACCACACGCTCTCCGATCGAACATTCCCCCTTGCCTTCTCAATGGCCGGGCCGAAGGTATCCACACCGAAAGCCGAACGGATCCTGCCGGCTTTCATCCGCTCCGCAAGCATGGTCCCTGCGCCGCAGAACGGGTCGAGCACCTGTGCATCCGCAACGAGATAAGGCTTAGCTATGGCCAAAACGGCAGCGGCATCCGTCGGATGGAGACTTCCCGCAACAGTCTCCCTGCGGTAGGAAAACCTGCGGTCCTGTATGCCTGTGAAAAGGATTCCAAGACGGTACGTCTGCCCTTCGGTTTCGGAGATTCGGAAGGTCAGTTCGTAATCTCCCGGCGAGTTTATCAGCTTGCCTGCGGCAATACGGTCGGTCTCCTGCGATAGCCGCTTTACAAAGGTGCTCTTGAGATTCTCATCGCGGCAACGCATGTCGATCCGGTAGGAAATTGCCCCTTCCCCGGTAAGCCGTTCGGCGATGTAACGCAAAACCGTTTCGCCGGCTAAAACCCTGGCTGCCTCATAGGGGTCCGTCGGTACCGATAACGCCTCGGGAACGCGGAACACTGCCTCTCTCCAGATCCGGTTTGTTAAAACCTCAGAGAGCTTCGTTGTGCGGATCAGTACGCCGCCGTTTACCGCCTTTTTGCGGACTATGGGAACCGACTTCAGAAATGTCTCACGATAGCACGGGTTTACAACGAACAAAACTGTATTGTCCGCTTCATATCCCCGGAACGGATGCCTTTCAACCGTAATTTCCACAAGCCGTTGCAGCACGGCGATCTCCTCGCCGATATGCTTACGGTTTTCCTCCGTCACCTCGGTATGCCGCAGCTCGTCGAGGCGATTGCTGAGGAACTCGCGGTGTGCGGAGATGTCTCTCCCCGCGAGGGCCTGCAGATACGCGCTTTTCACAAATCGCGTCTCCTCGTTTCGGTACGCCTCCACCAGGGAATCTACTCCGGCCTCGGGAAGAAGTCCGAGAAGTCTTGCAGCGTTTTTTCGAACCTTCGGTTCCTCGGATCCGAGGTATTGTTCTCCGAATACAACAAGAGCTTCCCGTGCCTCCGAGGGGACGCCTGTCCCTCCCGAAGTGCGAAGAAGCTCACATGCTGACGCAAGGCTCTCCCGAACCTCGCATCCGTTTTTTAAGTTTTCCAAAATCTTATTCATATCTGCTCCCGACTGTGCTGTCTATCCTTCGCCTGTTATGCCAATGCTTTTCTTACCGTCTGCTCTCGCGGAGTCTTGCTGCCGCCGCATCGGCGTATGCCTTCATCTCAATCTTCTGCTTCTCGATCTTCGCGAAAAATTCCGGTCCGGGAGGTCCTCCCTGAGGCTTTTCCGCGCGATGCTTTTCAATGAGCTCGTAAGGCTCACGGTTCTTCACAAGATTGATATAGTCCTCAATGGTTTTGATCGGATGCGGGACAAGCATTCCGCCGCCAACGTTATCGATTCCGTGAATGTCCGAACCTGCCGTCATGGGCTTGTCAAACTGCTTTGCATACCAGATGGCGCGCTCGTTCATGGCCTTAGTCTGCGCTGCATTGATGCCCTCAACCGCGTCCGTGTACATCGGATACAGACCGAATCCGCGCAGATACGATGCCTCGCGGAACGGATGCGCCTGAACCATGTAGCCGCCGTCTCCGTGTACATGCTCGTACTCCTCCCACGGCGTCCAGGTGCGCATATCCGGATGCTTCAGAAGCCAGTCCTTGTCAAGTCCGTAGATCAGGAATTCCGATCCCTGATAGTTGTCCTCCAGTCCGAACAGAACCGTCAGACCGATCTCATCCCCTCGGGCTTTCGCATGCTCGTACCCCGAGCAGAACTGCTCGACGTACTCCTCCCACGGAAGGCTTCTCTCGGGTCTCGTGTTACCGCGGAAGAAATGATCCGTCACGATGATCGTATCGTATCCTTCGAAAAATCTTGCCTCCGCCTGCTGTTCTCCGGTTGCCCAGCCGCACTTGCTCCCTTCCGCGGTATGCAGATGCGTCTCGATCTTGAATTGGTCCATGTCCTGCTGACTCCTAACGCGCTGATTTCTTTTCTAAATGCTGGGGAACCGGCCTAATGTCGATTCCCCGCAGTACTTACATCTCGTATCCCGTGAGGAACGCCTTGATGTTGAGATCAATGGTCTTCGGCGGAACGGTATGTTCGATGACGGAGATCCAGGCTTCCTTCGGAAAATCCATATGCTTTGCTGCCATGCCGAGCACGATCGTGTTAAACGCTCTCGCATTGCCGAGCTTCTTCGCCTCGCTCATAGCGTCAATCTTAAGTACCTTATACTTCTTCTCGAGGTTCTCGAGGATATTTTCCGGATATTCTGCAGCGCCGATGACAACAGGCATCGGGTCGATGCGCTGGTCGTTTGCGATCAGAACGCCGTCCTTTTTGAGGAAGTGCGCATAGCGAAGTGCCTCGAGGCGCTCGAAAGCGATCAGCACATCCGCGCATCCCTCTTCCACGATGGGCTCTGCAACGGACTCACCGTAGCGGACAAACGTAACAACACTTCCGCCTCTCTGAGCCATTCCGTGAACCTCGGAGAGCTTTACGTCATATCCCGACTCTCTGGCGATACCGCCGAGGATGCGGGAAGTAAGCAATGTTCCCTGACCGCCGACGCCGACGATCATAATATTTTTCGTAGCCATGATCACACCTCGACTTTCTCGATAGCGCCGAACGGACAGAGCTGAGCGCACAGTCCGCAGCCGTTGCACATCGTATCGTTGATAACGACCTTGCCGCCCTCGCCTCTCGTCATTGCGGGACATCCGGGCTTCATGCAGGAACCGCAGGCACGGCAGGTGTCGGAGTTAACCTTGTACTGCATCGTGATCTTTGCCTTGTTGAGAAGTGCGCAGGGAGCCTTTACGATGATGACCGAAAGCTCGTCCTTGGCAACCTCTTCCTTGATGGCCGCCGTGAGCGCCTTCACATCGAACGCATTGACGGTGCGGACATTCGGAACACCGATGCCCTCGCAGAGCTTTGTGACATTAATAGCATTCACGATATCGCCCTTCAGGGTTTTGCCGGTTCCGGCGTGATCCTGATGGCCGGTCATACCGGTGGTGGAGTTATCCAGGATCAGGACTGTTCCGGTTGCCTGATTGTATACCATGTTCATCAGGGAGTTGATACCGGTGTGCATAAAGGTCGAGTCACCGATGGTCGCAACCCAGTTCTTCACATAATCCTTGCCACGCGCCTTCTCCATTCCGTGAAGGGTGCTGATGCTCGAGCCCATGCAGACGGTCGTGTCAACAACGGAAAGCGGTGCAACCGCACCGAGGGTGTAACATCCGATGTCACCGGCAGCGTGCAGACCGAGTTTCTGCAGAGTGTAGAAGGTCGAGCGGTGCGGGCAGCCCGGACACAGGATCGGAGGTCTTTGCGGTGCATCTGCGGGAGCCTCGAGATCGAGGGTCTGTCCGAGGAGCTTCTCACGAAGCATGTTCGCGCTGTACTCGCCCTGAACGGTCAGAAGTTCCTTGCCCTTGCAGGCAACTCCCCAGGACTTCACCTGCTCCTCAATGATCGGATCAAGCTCCTCAACGATGTAAAGGGTTTCAACCTTGGACGCAAAATCAAGGATCAGCTGCTTCGGAAGCGGGTTCACCAGACCGAGCTTCAGGACTGAAGCATCCGGCATTGCCTCGCGTACATACTGATAAGGAATACCGGAGGTAATCACGCCCACCTTGGTGTCGCGCATTTCCAGACGGTTGATCGGCATATCACAGCCATCCACGGTCATGCGCTTCTCGCGATCCTCCACATGGAGATGACGCGCCTTTGCGCAGCCGGGCATCATGACGTTCTTGCGGAAATTCTTCTCATAGGGCTTAAGTTCACGTTCCACGCGATCCTCAAGCTTCACAAGTCCCTGAGAATGCGACAGTCTCGTCGTGGTGCGAAGCATCACGGGCGTGTCGTATTTTTCGCTAAGATCGTATGCGAACTTGATGAATTCCTTCGCCTCGCCGCTGTCCGAAGGCTCGATCACCGGAACCTTCGACGCGCGGGCAACCGCACGGCTGTCCTGCTCATTCTGGCTCGAGTACAGACCCGGGTCATCCGCAGCAACAAGCACAAGACCGCCGTTAACGCCGATATAGGAAACGGTATACAACGGGTCGGACGCAACATTGACGCCGACATGCTTCATGGAAGCAAGCGCTCTCGCGCCGGCCATGGACGCACCGATGGCGACTTCCATCGCAACCTTCTCGTTGGGCGACCACTCCGCATACACCTCTTCGTATTTGACAATCGATTCACTGATCTCGGTACTCGGGGTTCCCGGGTACGCAGCGCTCACCGTAACGCCTGCCTCCCACGCACCCCGCGCGATGGCCTCGTTACCGAGCATGATTTTTGTTTCAGCCATATGTCCTCCGTGAAATCCTATCCTGTCTCGTATTTCGTCTCTCAGACGATACTTCCAACTATAAAAATATAATCGATTTCACGGGTAATGTCAATCAAAGAACAGCGGAATCAAGCAAGTTTCATTTGACGAATCCCGTGAATAATGATACAGTATCAACTGCAAAATACATTTATTCAGGAGGGTTCCCATGAAGCTCTGGGGAGGACGTTTTACGAAAGAGGAAAATGTGCTGGTCAACGATTTCAATGCATCGCTCAAATTTGACCGCCGATTCTACCGTCAGGACATCCGCGGCAGCATTGCCCATGCTACAATGCTCGGCAAGCAGGGAATTCTCACGGAGTCGGAATGCGAGCTGATCTGCGACGGTTTGAAGCAGATCCTGTCGGAGCTCGACCTCGGAACCCTTGCATGGGACGAGGATGCGGAGGACATCCACAGCTTCATCGAGGCGACTCTTACGGAGCGCATCGGCGATGCAGGCAAGAAGCTTCACACCGGCCGTTCCCGTAACGACCAGGTCGCTTTGGACATGAAGCTCTACGTCCGGGATGAGATTGACGAGACGAAGCGCCGTGTGGCGGAGCTTCTCAAGGCCATTCATTCCCTGATGACGGAACACATCGACACGATCATGCCGGGCTTCACCCACCTGCAGAAGGCACAGCCCGTGACGCTTGCCCATCATCTCGGCGCATATATGGAGATGTTCAAGAGGGATTACTCCCGTCTTCTCGATGTGCGGAGCCGCATGAACACCTGTCCGTTAGGTGCCGGTGCTCTGGCAGGTACGACCTATGATCTGGACCGGGCCTATGTCGCAAAGCTTTTGGGTTTTGATGCAGCGACTTCCAACAGCATGGATTCCGTCTCCGACCGTGACTATGTCATTGAATACCTCGACGCCTGTGCCATCATCATGATGCACTTAAGCCGCTTCTGTGAAGAATACATCGTTTGGAACACCAACGAGTACCGCTTCATCACTGTGGACGATGCATACTCCACCGGCAGCTCCATCATGCCGCAGAAGAAAAATCCCGATATCGCCGAGCTCATCCGCGGTAAGACCGGCCGTGTCTACGGCGCACTCACCTCGATGCTCACAACGATGAAGGGCCTTCCTCTCGCGTACAACAAGGATATGCAGGAGGACAAGGAGCTCACCTTTGACGCCATCGACACGGTCAAGGCAAGCCTTACTCTCTTCACCGATATGCTCAGCTCCACTACTTTCCACGGGGATGTGATGGAACGCAGCGCGGCCGGCGGATTCACCAACGCTACCGACGCTGCCGATTATCTTGTAAAGCACGGCGTACCGTTCCGCGACGCCCACGGCATCATCGGCCGTCTGGTTCTCGCCTGTGAGGAACGCAACTGCGCACTTGATGAGCTTCCTCTTGAAGTTTATCAGTCCATCTGCCCTGCGTTCGAGTCGGACATCTACGACGCCATCAACCTGCAGACCTGTGTCTCCAAGAGAAATACCGCCGGCGCTCCCGGTCCGGAAGCCATGAAGCAGGAAATCGCAGCGGACGAACGGTTCCTCATCACGATCGGGGCATATACAAAGTACTGATTCCGGCCGGAATTACGACATTTTCCGAAAATAATACAGTGGTAATCGAGTTTTCCCGATTACCACCGATTTTTGTTACAGAAACAGGCACGCATCCCCGAAGCTGAAGAACCGGTATCGCTCCTTCACGGCCTCCTCATAGGCGTGCATCACCTTCTCCTTCCCGGCAAACGCCGACACCAACATGATCAGAGTCGACTCCGGCAGGTGGAAGTTCGTGATCAATCCGTCCATACACTTGAAGCGGTATCCGGGATAGATGAAAATGCTCGTATCGCCCTCGCATGCCTGCACGGTCCCGTCCTCAGCAGCAACCGTTTCAATGGTGCGGCAGCTTGTGGTCCCGACAGAGATGACACGGTGTCCGGTGCGATGCGCCTCATTGATCAGATCTGCATCTTTCTGCAGGATCCGATATGTTTCCGTGTGCATCTTATGGTCGAGGATGTTTTCCTCCTTCACGGGACGGAAGGTCCCGAGTCCCACGTGAAGTGTCACATGGGCGATATTTACGCCTTTCGCCCTGATCTCAGCAAGCAGCTCATTCGTAAAATGAAGTCCCGCCGTCGGTGCGGCTGCCGAACCTTCGTACTTTGCGTACACCGTCTGATAGCGGTTCTTATCCTGAAGCTTATGGGTGATATACGGCGGAAGCGGCATCTGGCCGAGCTTGTCCAGAATCTCCTCAAAGATCCCGTCGAAATCGAACCGCACGATGCGGTTTCCGTCCTCTTTTACTTCCGTCACCGTCGCAAGCAGGTCTCCGTCGCCGAAGGAAATTCGGTCACCCTCTTTGGCTCGTTTCCCCGGTATCGCGAGAGTTTCCCAGGTGCGGGCTCCGAGTCGTTTCAAAAGAAGGATCTCCATCCGCGCACCGCGGTGTTCCCCGGAATCCGGATCGGTCACCTTTCTTCCGGCCGAAACTTCTCTGGGAAGACGTTCCCCGATCAGCCGCGCCGGGATAACCTTCGTATCGTTGATGACAAGGCAGTCCCCGGGCTGTAAATATTCGATCACATGGGAAAATACCGTGTGCGTCAGTTCCCCGGTCTCTCTGTTCATCACAAGAAGCCGCGAGGACGAACGATCCGCAAGGGGATCCTGCGCGATCAGTTCCTTCGGAAGGTCATAATAAAAGTCACTGGTTTTCATTGTACGCCGTACTCCTCATAGTACGCGTTGATCTTCTCCATCATCGCATCGTCGATCACAACCTTACCCTGTACTTCGCGGTTGTAAAGGAACTCGGTAACTTCCTTCATCGACACGATTGCCGCGGTGGGCATTCCGTACTCTTCACGGATCTCATCAAGAGCGCCCTGCGTTCCCTTGCCTCGCTCACAGCGGTTTAAGGAAACCATTAATCCGACAAGCTTCACATCAGCGGCAGCGCGGACGATTGGAATGGTCTCGTCCATGGATTTGCCGGATGTGGTGACATCCTCGATCATAACCACACGGTCACCGTCCTGAAGCTTACTTCCGAGCAGGATACCGACATCGCCGTGGTCCTTGATCTCCTTGCGGTTTGAACAGTAACGGATCTCTTTTCCGTACAGCTTCGCATAGGCAACTGCCGTCACTACAGCCAACGGAATTCCCTTGTAAGCCGGTCCGAACAAAACATCAAAGTCATCCCCATAGGTGTCATGGATTGCCTTGGCATAATACTCGCCTAAGCGCATCAGCTGAGACCCGGTAACATATGCTCCGGCATTCATAAAGAAAGGCGACTTTCTCCCGCTTTTCAGCGTAAAATCCCCGAACTTCAAAACGCCGCACTCCACCATGAACTCGATAAATTCCTGCTTATAAGCTTCCATACTGCCTCCTTAAACGGATAGTTTCATTTTGGTTTCACCGTACTGTATCGCAATATCGCAAGATTGTCAAATGATTCTACGGATTTATACACAAATTCCAATAGTCGTTGAAGAGAACTCCCTCCCCTTTCGACAGGCATCGGGTTTTCCGGAGTTCCTCCACCAGTTCCTCTGCCTGGGCGCCGGTAAGATACCCTCCCTGTTTCAGGACAATCTCCATCTCGTCGATAGTATCCGTTACTATATTGACGGAATCCGCGTCGTAAACATTTTGCTTCACACGGAAAATGCACACCGTACATTTCGTATCGCTTCCCCGCGGCTTCGCCGTTAGGACTCCGGGCACATCTGCGCCGCTGTCACCCCGGAACAGCAGTTGAAAGAAGCTTCTCAGGTCTTTCTCCCTGTGGGCAATATACGTCTGAACAATCCCTGTCGCCTCCCGGATTTGCTTGTCGGTTAAGACATCAGTGGAAAGTACAGAGGCTTGCTTTCCGTTTCCGTCAGGGTGGTACATCACCGAGTATTTTCCGCCGTAAATCAGGATGCTGCTCTTCGCATTCTGATTCTCCTGGATTTCGATCAGGACAGCGGCATCCCCGAGCTCCTGCGGTGACTTGGCATAAACCGTTCCGAGACCGCTGGTGAAATACAGGAACACGGAAAACAAAACATATGCAGCAGTAGTGATCAGGAAATTCATCCCCCATTGAAGAAGCCGCGTACTGTCCTTCTGAGGTTTAAAGTATCGGTCATAGATCAGCCAATAGAAAAGAATAATCCCGGGCAGAAGCGGAAGAATCTGGAACCCGATGAGGAAAACTGCCCCGTATGTCATTACAAGTGCTGTTGTAACCGCCGCACCGAACAGGCATCTGTCGCTGTCCTTCTCATCGGATTTCGATGACGCGTATCTGCAATAAACACGGCACAAAACAACGATCACGGCGATACACAGCACGCAGTAGAACAGCCCCTGCAGGAGCCATGCGATCTCCGCATATCGAAGTCCCTTGTGAGCGGCACTGTTGTTCAGGATATATCGTAATCCCCACGGGAAAATGATCTTCGTCGGCTTTCGGACCTTTCCGGCATATACCATCAGAAGTCCCCGAAGGATCCCGTAAGCCAATCCGCTGGCAACGCTCAGGAAAAGAAACAAAACTGCTCTTTTTTTGCCTTTGTGTCCCGAATAGACGGCACAGATCACCATAATGGCATCAACAGCCATCATGGCGCAGGCCATGATAGGCGTCACCAGAAGCATATATTTTGCAGCCCAAAGGCTGTCATCAACGATCGACGCGATAACAATACCGATCAACCCGATGGCAATCGCCGGGATGAGGTGCATGTATATTACGACCCACACCTTAGACAGATATCGCTCCTGCGGCGTCGCAGAATTTTCCGGGGAATTGTCCTCCCGGGCAAAGTATAAATCCCGGAACATCCCGTAGGCGGACTTTGTTCCGATCAATGTGATAATTGCGATCAGAACGGCATATACCATTATTCCGTTTTCGTCATATTCCGTGGCGTACATCGGAAGAAGGATCAGCAGATAAGCGATTCCGATCCCTATTACCGACAATACCGCTTTCATCTTATTCCGGCCGATTTCGTACCACGCCAGACGTTGTATTTTACCAAACGATTTCATGTTCATTCCCCCTGCATTTTCAAAAATGCCTTCTCTGTCCGCGGGTCCGCGGTTACTCTAAGATCCCTCTCAGACGATAGCGCTCCTCGGAGGAATCAAAGTAGAAAAACACCTCCTCAAGCGTCTCGTAATTAAAATACCTCACCTCATCAGGATCGATGGGCTCGTCCGGGTTATCCCCCGCGGACACCTGAAAACACGGGTACCGGAAAGGCTCCGCAGGCGTTCTGTCGGGTTTGTTTTTCTGTATGAGATTTACGTTAGCTACAGTCCAGCAGTGAGTTCCCTCGGCATCGTAAAATGTCACCGCAGCAACGCCGATGCTTTTCACCCAGGCAACCAGTTCCGCTGTTTTCTCAGTAAAATCAGCATCCGTAAGCTGAATTACCAGATGAAGCTGATTTCTCCACACGGACTTTTCATAGATAAGCATATCCATCAGTTCGAAAATCTGGTCCGATTGAAGCTTGTTGTAGTTTGTTTCCGGGTCATCGTAGTATTTCAGTTCAAAAGACGAAACATCCTCCAGAAGTTCCAACGCCTTCTCATCAAAGCTGCTCTCTTTTTTCAGTACCGAAACCCTGGAAAACTCCGGTTTTATCACCCGCTGGTCAAGGTACTCTACGGACAGATCCGCGGGGATGCATACATAGGCATAGGATCCGCTGGTATCGTCCCATCGCTCAACTCCATCGGTGCTGCCTGACCCGAATTTCGCATCCGTAAAGCAGCGCACCGGAAAATACGTCTTCTTCCCCGCAAGGACCCACATCGGTTTGTACGAAACCGGTATGTTTTTGCACAGTTCCTCAGTGATACTGAGAGCTCGCTCTTCCTGTAATGACGACACATACGTTTTGCCGGCGGGATCATCCAGGATATGGGTTGCCATGCTGTAAATGGATACTTCCTGTTCTCTGGACCCAATACGCGTGAAACTTCCATACACAAGTTCAGCGCTCTCTGATCCTTTTTCGGCGATGGAAACAGTATTGTTACATAATTCCGCGCCCGTTTCCTCATCCTGAAGATATTTCATGATGGCGCGATATCCCTCGCGGAGGCATAGCTCCTCCTGTCTTTCCCGATCTTTTTGACAGCCTGTCGCAAGACAAACGGTTACCGCCAAAACAATGGCCATCATAATTTTCCTGTTTTTCTTCCCCATACTCTACCCCCTTACTGAACCCCGCAGCTTTCGGCCTTTTCAACCCGATCGATCGGGACTTCTTTCACTTCACACAGCCGATCAGCTCGTTGATGTCTTCGACGCGGTTCCGCGTCATATAGGATTCGATTCCCGCCACAATCTCCTCCGTCACGCGGGGATTGTGGAAATTCGCGGTTCCCACGCTCACCGCAGTTGCACCGGCCATCAAAAACTCGATGGCGTCCTCCGCACAGGCGATGCCTCCCATGCCGAGGATCGGTATGGAGACCTTCTGCGCCACCTGATAAACCATCCGTACTGCGACCGGTTTGATCGCCGGTCCCGACAGTCCTCCGGTCTTGTTGGCCAGAGCAAAGGTTCTCCGGTTGATATCAATCTTCATGCCGGTGATGGTGTTGATAAGGCTCACCGCGTCAGCGCCGCCATTTTGTGCGGCAAGGGCCATCTCCGTGATATCCGTCACGTTCGGGCTCAGTTTCATGATCACCGGCTGTTTTGCAACGCGTTTGACCGCTCTGGTAATCTCCTCGATCTTTGCGGCGTTTGTTCCGAAAGCAATTCCGCCCTCCTTCACGTTCGGGCAGCTGATGTTGATCTCCAGAAGATCCGCAGGACTGTCCGCAAGCCGTGCAACCGCCTCCACATACTCCTCCTCGGAATGCCCGCACACATTGACGACAATCCGGGTGTCAAACTTCTGAAGAAACGGCATGTCCCGCTGCAGAAACACATCCAATCCCGGATTCTGCAGTCCGATGGCATTCAGCATGCCGCCGGTAGTCTCTGCAACGCGGGGCGTCGGATTCCCTTCCCACGGCGTGACCGCCACGCCCTTCGTCACTACGCCGCCAAGGCGGTTCAGGTCCACAAACTCACTGTATTCCATTCCCGAGCCAAACGTACCCGAAGCCGTTAGAACGGGATTCTTCAAAGTAACGCCGGCCAGATTAACACTTGTATTCATGTTGTACCTCAGTATCATTTTTTATCGATCAAAGCATCAGGTCCTTCACATTGAACACCGGTCCCTCGGTGCAGATCCGTTTGTTGTGCACATGGGAGTGCTCATCCACATCCCGGGTTTTCACGATGCACCCGAGGCACGCGCCTACGCCGCACGCCATGCGCTCCTCCAGCGAGATGTAAGCGGGAACTCCCTGCTCCTTCGCAAGGTTCGCAACACCGCGGAGCATCGGCATGGGACCGCAGGCCGCGATCAGGGCTGTGAACGCATTGTCCGAAGTGATGATCTTCTCCTCGCGGATCGCGTCAACGACGGTTCCGTGCACTCCTACGCTGCCGTCGTCGGTTGCAATGTGGACATAGCCGTACTTCCAGAAGTCGTGCAAAAGAAACGTGTCGCGGTTGCGGAATCCCAGCACGGTATGGACCTCATACCCGGCTTCGCTCCACTCCTTCGCAAGAAGAAGCATCGGAGGAATTCCGATCCCTCCTCCGATCAGGACGCGCACCGGCCGCTCCGCACCTTCCGCAACCTGCTCGTAGCCGGTCCCGATGGGTCCGAGAATCCTCACGTAGTCTCCCGCCTTCTTCCGGGACAACTCGTCCGTCCCGAATCCGACTACGCGATACACAAGGCGAAGCGTCCCTGCTTCCCTGTCGGTATCGCAGATACTGATGGGTCGCGGCAGCAAATGCGCCTTGTCATCACTGTAAACGCAGACGAATTGTCCGGAAAGCGCCTGCGCTGCGATTTCCCCCGCCTGCAGCACAACGGAATAAATCCCTTCCGCCAGCTGCTCTGCCGATATCACTTCGGCATCTCTGTATTGTTTCATGGAACCCTCCATCTCTGTTCGATACGTTGGTAACCGCCGTATTTCGCCCGCGGGTACTCTGTTATTTTACCACAGGGGACATATTATCGCAAGCGCAAGGGGAAGAAACAAACAGTTGCCATTTTACGGAAAATAAAGTATACTGCCTTTGTATGCGCATATGATTATATACGTTTTTCAATACCGCTTCAGGCGGTTTCCGACTCGACGCAAATGTGGGGCGTCCGGGATCAAAACGAGAAGTAAAACGAGGTAAATCATGAGTGAACTACTGACCATGGGCGTGGACATCGGCTCCACCACCGTGAAAATTGCCATCCGCAATGACAACGGGGACATCCTGTTCTCCGACTATGAGCGGCATTTTGCAAACATCCAGCAGACTCTGGCCTTGCTGATCGGCAGAGCCATTGAGAAGATCGGGGACCGCGAGGTCTGCCCGATGATTACCGGATCCGGAGGTCTGACCATCTCCAAACATCTCGAGGTTCCTTTTATTCAGGAAGTTGTCGCTGTTTCCAACGCGCTTGAATTCTATTCCCCGAAAACCGACGTCGCGATCGAGCTCGGCGGCGAGGATGCGAAGATCATCTATTTCACCAACGGTATCGACCAGCGCATGAACGGTATCTGTGCGGGCGGCACCGGTTCCTTCATCGACCAGATGGCGAGTCTGTTAAAGACTGACGCCGCAGGTCTCAATGAATACGCAAAATCCTATCAGGCCATCTATCCCATCGCAGCGCGCTGCGGCGTGTTTGCGAAAACCGATATCCAGCCGCTGATCAACGAGGGTGCAACCAAGCCCGATCTCGCGGCTTCCATCTTCCAGGCGGTTGTCAACCAGACCATCAGCGGTCTCGCCTGCGGCAAGCCCATCCGCGGCAATGTCGCTTTCTTAGGCGGTCCGCTTCACTTCCTGACGGAGCTTCGTCAGGCTTTCATCCGCACTCTGAAGCTTACAGATGAGCAGGTCTATGCTCCCGATCACTCCCATCTGTTCGCCGCCATCGGATCGGCAATGTCCTCCCAGAAGGACAACCCGGTTCTTCTCTCTGCGATGCATGACCGCTTGGCGAACGGTATCGAGATGGCGTTTGAGGTCAACCGGATGGCGCCTCTGTTCTCCTCCAAGGAGGAATATGAGGCATTTTCCGAGAGACACAGCATCCATACCGTCGGCAAGGGCGATCTCGCCAGCTATGAAGGCGACTGCTTCTTAGGTATCGACGCCGGCTCCACCACCACCAAGCTCGCGCTTGTGGGCGAGGACGGTTCTCTTCTGTATTCCTTCTACAGCAACAATAACGGAAGCCTCTTAAAGACCACCATCAAGGCTTTGAAGGAGGTTTATTCCCTGTTGCCGGACAGCGCGCGGATTGTCCGCACCTGCTCCACCGGTTACGGCGAGCTTCTGGTAAAGGCTGCCCTCATGCTCGACGAGGGGGAGGTTGAGACTGTTGCCCACTACCATGCTGCCGCATTCTTCAATCCCGACGTCGACTGCATTCTCGACATCGGCGGTCAGGATATGAAGTGCATTCAGATCAAGAACGGAACCGTCGACAAGGTGCAGCTCAACGAGGCCTGTTCCTCGGGCTGCGGCTCCTTCATTGAGACGTTTGCCAAGAGTCTGGATTATGAGGTGGCGGATTTTGCGAAGATTGCTCTTTTTGCGGAAAATCCCATCGACCTCGGCTCCCGCTGTACCGTCTTCATGAACTCGAAGGTGAAGCAGGCGCAGAAGGAAGGCGCTACCGTTGCAGACATCTCCGCCGGCCTTGCGTACTCCGTCATCAAGAACGCCCTTTACAAAGTTATCAAGGTAACTTCCGCTAAGGAACTTGGTTCCAAGATCGTTGTGCAGGGCGGAACCTTCTATAACGACGCCGTTCTGCGAAGTTTTGAGCGCATCGCGGGATGCGAGGTGATCCGTCCCGATATCGCCGGTATCATGGGCGCCTTCGGCGCCGCGCTCATCGCCCGCGACCACTACGAGGGCACTGCAACTACGATGATTTCCCGCGAGGACTTAAACGACCTCAAGTTCGAGACCTCCATGGCCCGCTGCAAGGGCTGTACCAACGCCTGTCTCCTCACGATCAACCGATTCTCCGGGGGCCGTCAGTTTATCTCCGGCAACCGTTGCGAACGCGGTATCGGCAAGGAGAAGAACAAGGAAGGCATCCCGAACCTCTTCGAGTACAAGCTGAAGAGAACCTTCGACTACGAGCCTCTCACCATCACGCAGGCTCCCCGAGGGATCGTCGGTATTCCGCGCGTCCTCAACATGTATGAAAACTACCCGTTCTGGTTTACGTTCTTCACGAAGCTCGGCTACCGCGTCATCGTCTCGCCGGCTTCCAACCGAAAGATCTACGAGCTGGGTATCGAATCCATTCCGAGTGAGTCGGAATGCTACCCTGCCAAGCTTGCCCACGGCCACATCAGCTGGCTGATCAACCAGAAGGTTCCGTATATCTTCTACCCCTGCATTCCTTATGAGCACAAGGAGGATGAGGGCGCCGGCAACCATTACAACTGCCCGATCGTCACGTCCTACGGGGAAAATATCAAAAACAACGTCGACGAATTGAAAACCACCGACGTCGTCTATGAGAACCCGTTCTTCTCCTTTGAAAACGAGAAGATCATCACCGACGGACTGGTGCGTCATTTTACTGCGAAGGGAATCGCAAAACAGGAAATCCGTGACGCCGCTCACGCTGCCTGGGAAGAACAGATGGCGATCAAGGAGGATATCCGCCGCAAAGGCGAGGAAACCCTTGCCTACCTGAAGGAAACCGGCCGCATGGGTATCGTTCTTGCGGGCCGTCCGTACCATATCGACCCCGAGATCCATCACGGTATCCCGGATATGATCTGCTCCTACGGAGTTGCCGTTCTCACGGAGGATTCCGTTTCCCATCTGGGGTGCGTAGACCGCCCGATGATCGTTGTCGACCAGTGGATGTACCACACGAGACTGTACAACGCAGCGGCCTTTGTCCGCACGCAGGAAAATCTCGAGCTGATCCAGCTGAACTCCTTCGGCTGCGGTCTCGACGCCGTCACGACCGACGGAGTGAGCGATATTCTTACCACTGCAGGCTAGATTTACACGGTTCTCAAGATCGATGAGGTCAACAACCTCGGTGCAGCGCGCATCCGTGTCCGTTCGCTTCTGTCTGCCGTTCGCGAGCGCAAGAAGAAGCACGTGTCCGCACCGGTTTACTCTTCGGCACACAACCGCGTGATCTTCACCGAGGATATGCGCAGGAATTACACGCTGCTCGCGCCTCAGATGTCACCGATCCATTTCCGCTTGATCGAGCCTGCACTCCGTGCTCACGGATATAACATTGAAGTGCTTGACAGCAACGACAACCGCGACGCCATCGACGTGGGTCTGCAGTACGTAAACAACGACGCCTGCTACCCGTCCCTGATTGTGGTCGGCCAGATCATGAGCGCACTCCAGTCCGGCAAATACGACTTAAACCGCGTGGCCGTCATGATCTCCCAGACCGGCGGCGGCTGCCGTGCCACCAACTACATCGGATTTATCCGCCGGGCCCTTCAGAAGGCCGGCATGGGTCATATCCCGGTTATCTCCATCAGCACCAGCGGTATCGAGAAAAATCCGGGACTCGAGTACACGCCGAGTTTACTCAAGAGCGCCTTGGAAGCCCTGATCTACGGCGATATCTTCATGCGCGTTCTCTACCGTGTGCGGCCCTATGAGCTCGTACCCGGCTCCGCAGATGCATTATATGAAAAATGGAACGCCATCTGCGCAAAGGATGTCGTCAAGGGGCGTCTTAGTAAGTTCAAGAAGAACTGCCGCGACATCGTAAAGGAATTCGATGAGCTTCCCGTTGTGGAAGGTCTTAAGAAGCCTCGAGTCGGCGTTGTCGGCGAGATCTTAGTGAAGTTCCTTCCCACCGCCAACAACCACCTTGTGGAGCTTTTGGAACAGGAAGGCGCAGAGGCAGTCTGCCCTGACCTTCTGGACTTCTTCCTCTACTGCTGTTACGACTGCAACTTCAAGTCCGAGTTCCTCGGAAAGAGCAAGAAGGAAGCAAGGTACAACAACCTTGCCATCCGGCTGATCGAATGGTTCCGCAAACCTGCGAGAAAGGCTCTGGCTGCGAGCAAACGCTTCACGGCGCCTTCGCACATCAAGGACCTTGCGGAGAAAGCCGCTCCCATCGTATCGGTGGGCAATATGACCGGCGAGGGCTGGTTTCTCACCGCGGAAATGTTGGAACTCATCGAAGAAGGCGCACCGAACATCGTGTGTACGCAGCCGTTTGCCTGCCTTCCAAACCACATCGTCGGCAAGGGTGTCATCAAGGAGCTTCGTCTCCGTCATCCAGAGTCCAACATCGTGGCCGTTGACTATGATCCCGGTGCCAGCGAGGTAAACCAGCTGAACCGTATCAAACTGATGCTCTCCACTGCCCAGAAGCGGTTGAACGCATCAAAGGAACCGGCCAAGCAGTAATCATATGAAACACAAAAAAGCGGGACTGTCATCACGGCAGTCCCGCTTTCTCATTGTTTTTCAGTTCCGTAAAACCATCCGATATCTACTGAAGCATTCCGTAGTACCATCCGGTCACGCCGTCTCTTTTCACGAGCGTTCCTCTTGAAGTTTCCAGCACCACCGAAACCTCATCCTCAAACGTCACCTTCAGCTGATAATCCGTGTAATCCTCCGTGTAACAGCCGTCCGTGCGCTGGGTGAGAAACGCCTTCGGAATCCAGAAATTATGCTCCGTCTTCTCCTGTCTGCAGTAGCACATGTCGCCGGAGGTCTTCAATACCTTTACCCGGTTGTCGGGCTCCTGGATCAGATGCCGTTCCATTCCGGCATTCTGACTGTTCATTGCCTTCTTCTTCGGAAAATTATCGACGCTCTCATACGTAAAATCCGTGGACTCCCAATTCGGGATGATCAAGGCGTTCATCTGGCCGTCCCGAAGCACGGTCATACCGCCGTCGATGCTGATGATCTTCCGCGACGGGATGATGATCGGATTCGCACACCGCTTGTATTCGGGATACCGCAGATTCGGCCAATGCCCGACCACAACATAGCGGTCAAAGAAAAATCCCTTGTTCAGAAACGCCTCCGCCCGGTACACATCCCTGGGATTCATCTCATCCAGTTCACCGGGAAGGATCTGTGCATGGGCAAAAACAAAATTCGGTGTCTCGATCACATGCGGAAGGGAAAGGATATAATCAAACTCCTCCGCATAGATTTCCCGAAGAGCCAGCTTGATGGAATGCATGTTTACATCCAGAGAAAGACGGATCCCCTGTTCCGCACACATATCGCGGATCAGAGAATGGTTCCGGAGTACATATTGGAGAAGCTCGTTGTTTCGATCGGGGCGGAACACCTCGCTGCAGACGATGTCCATATCGCCCATCACCGCAAACACTCTTCGGTTCTTCGCGAGATCCATGACGTAGCGAAGGGTCCGGAGGCTCTCCGGACCGCGCTCCACGAGATTGCCTAACAAAACCAGGTAATCTTCTCTGGTGTAGCGGACCTTCTCAAGAAGCCTTACAAAGGCGTCATAATTGCCCAGAGCATCGCTGATCACAATGACTCTGCGGTCATTGTCCAATTTGGGTTGAAATATCTGTATTGCCATAACTGTCCTGAAATTCCTGCGTTTATTTGATTCGTTTTGCCACGATGATCAAACGGCCGTCGTCGTTTGGCTGGTCGTGGTAACAGGTGGAAAGCGTGATCAGTTCATCGCCCCATTCCACGGGAAGATCCGAGCGGTAACGGGACATTTTCTTCACTTCCTTGACATAGAGTTCAAAATCACTCTTGGAAAGCACGCCGCCGTAGGTGTGGTAGCGGAACTGACCGCTTCCGGCGCTGTAGATCTGCGTCTTGCAGACCGCGAAGATCTCATAGACGCCCTCGCTGATCGCCGTGTTGAAGTAGATGTACTTGTGTTCGTTATAATAGTCTTCTTTCATGTACTGCGGCAGCGTACCGAAGGCGCTTCCGTCGTGCATGTTATGAGCGTAAATGATATAGTTCTGGCTCTCCCCCAGCTTCGTCTGCTTGTCCAAAAACGGAGTCCCGCGGGTCTCGTAGCTGCCGCTGAAGTTCCGGTAGAGGTAATACTCAATATTCTTCGGCGTAAACATGACGGGCAGGCTGATCCGGGTATCCGGGATCTCGATATAGCCGAAGCAATCCGAGTTCGCTGACGACAGATACCGGTACTGTTCCTTCCAACGGTCGGAAACCTCCGTGGAGAACTTGCGGCGCACAGTGGATACAAGCTGATAATCGCCCTCATCCGGGAAGAGGTTCACTTCCACGAGTTCCGGCGCTTCCAACGAGGAGAAATCGATATCCGATGCGATACCGCCCTTCATTCCCTCGACAAGCTCGTTCTGCTGCTTTTCATACTGATAGCCCTTAAAATAATACCAGCCGATCTCAAGGATACACACGACGAACACCATCGACGAGAGAAGCAGGATGATGTTCATGATCCCGCCGGAGCTCCGTCTTGCCAGCGTCGCTTTCCGCGCTGCTTCTTCCGATTCCTGAAGCACGGCTTCCCGCCTTGCAAGCAGATCTGCTTTGGCAATCTCCTGCGCTTTCCTGCGGATTTCTTTCTTCTCGCTCAGGCTGAACTGTTCGCCCACGGTATCCTCCTTTCCCACAGGGTTAAAACCTGTGCGCATGACGAAAAACGCCGTTGCCCGGCGCTCTTTGGTATTTTACCACATCGGAGCCGTAATATCCACCCGTATTTTCCGATTTCGGAGGATGTCACGCAAAATTCACAGACTTACCCCGTTTTTTTGTATAGTATTTTCCAAGGCTGTATGGTAAAATACTTTCGGTGTATTTTCCACATCAAATGAAAGGAGTTTTTCATCGTATGATTTATTCTCAGGAAGTAGAAAACATGTGCACCGTAGCACAGGGCGTTCATCACGGCTGTGCTCCGATTCCCGAAGAAGCCAAATGGATCCAGGCGAAGGAAGTGAAGGACATTTCCGGCTTCACGCACGGTGTCGGCTGGTGTGCTCCTCAGCAGGGCGCTTGCAAGCTCTCGCTTAACATCAAGGAAGGTATCATCCAGGAAGCTTTGGTTGAGACCATCGGCTGCTCCGGTATGACCCATTCCGCTGCAATGGCATCTGAGATCCTTCCCGGTCTTACCGTTTTTGAAGCTCTTAACACGGACATTGTGTGCGACGCGATCAACACCGCTATGCGCGAGCTGTTCCTGCAGATCGTATACGGTCGTTCCCAGAGCGCATTTTCCGAGGACGGTCTTCCGGTAGGTGCAGGTCTTGAGGACCTCGGCAAGGGTCTCCGCAGCCAGGTTGGTACGATGTACGGTACCCTGAAGAAGGGTCCCCGCTATCTCGAGATGGCTGAGGGTTATGTTACCGGTATCGCACTTGACGCTGACAACCAGATCATCGGCTACAAGTTCGTTTCCCTCGGCAAGATGACCGACTTCATCAAGAAGGGTGACGATCCGAACACCGCTTACGCTAAGGCTTGCGGTCAGTACGGCCGTGTTGCTGACGCTGTCAAGATCATTGACCCGAGAACCGACAAAGAGTTAGAGTTGAACTAGGAGGAAACTACAATGGCATTATTTGAATCGTATGAAAGAAGAATTGACAAGATCAATTCCGTTTTGAACAGCTATGGTATCTCCTCCATCGAAGAAGCTGAGAAGATTACCAAGGACGCAGGCCTGAACGTTTATGATCAGGTCAAGAAGATCCAGCCGATCTGCTTCGAGAACGCTTGCTGGGCTTACACCGTAGGCGCTGCAATCGCGATCAAGAAGAACTGCCGCAAGGCTGCTGACGCTGCTGCTGCGATCGGCGAAGGCCTTCAGGCTTTCTGTATCCCGGGCTCCGTTGCCGACACCCGTAAGGTTGGTCTCGGACACGGCAACCTCGGCAAGATGCTCCTTGAGGAGGAGACCGACTGCTTCGCATTCCTCGCAGGCCACGAGTCCTTTGCTGCCGCTGAGGGTGCTATCGGTATCGCCGAGAAGGCGAACAAGGTTCGTAAGAAACCGCTCCGCGTTATCCTGAACGGTCTCGGCAAGGATGCCGCTAAGATCATCAGCCGTATCAACGGTTTCACTCATGTTGAGACCGAGTACGATCCTTACACCAACACGGTTAAGGAAATCAGCCGCCACTCCTACTCCGACGGTCTTCGCGCTAAGGTTAACTGCTACGGCGCTGACTCCGTTCCGGAGGGCGTTGCGATCATGTGGAAGGAGAACGTAGACGTTTCCATCACCGGTAACTCCACGAACCCGACACGTTTCCAGCATCCGGTTGCAGGCACCTACAAGAAGGAGCGCACCGAGGCCGGTAAGAAGTACTTCTCCGTAGCATCCGGCGGTGGTACCGGTCGTACCCTTCACCCGGACAACATGGCTGCAGGTCCTGCTTCCTACGGTTTCACCGATACTCTCGGCCGTATGCACAGCGACGCGCAGTTCGCAGGCTCCTCTTCTGTTCCGGCTCACGTTGAGATGATGGGTCTGATCGGTATGGGCAACAACCCGATGGTCGGTGCAACGGTTGCCGTTGCAGTTGCTATCGAGGAAGCTGCTACCGCAGGAAACTTCTGATTCCGCCGGGAAATTTACAAGCAACAGAAAAAACGCCTTCGGCATAGCCGAGGGCGTTTTTTTACATAGCTTTTCAGTTCTTTTTTCCGACAATCATTTTGATTCCCCAAACCAACGCAACAAATCCGGCCACGATCATTCCGTAGAATGTCAGGAGACTGATGGGTGTGGAAATATGCGTGCTTCCTGCCTCCGGGTGCTGTAATCCGTCCCATAACATCTTAAGCACGACACCGAAGAACAATCCCGAAACTGCCAGCATCTTTCCGCCCGATTTCGGCTTGAGAGCAAACCGGAAACCGAATTGCACCGCCAACACTGCAGCACCCAGGGAGCAGGCCGCAAGAACTGTCTTCCAGCCGCCTTTCAGCTCATTATAATAATTCGTCAGAACAATATAGCACGCCGCAGCAACAATCAAAAATGCCAGAAAAGCAATAAAAGAAACTACTGATTTCTTCTTTTCGCTCATTGTAAATTCCCCCAATAAAATCCACACAATTCATATGCCAACGTTGTCTTCCCCGGACAGCGCTGCAATCACTTCTTGGTTACGATCTCCACAAAATACTTCGACTTGTAGATGCTCTCTGCAGGAACCACGCCGCGGACACTGCTCTCGGGATAGACGTTAGTGTCGTGACCTATGATGGTACCGGGGTTAAGAACGGTGCTGCAGCCGACCTCAACGCGGGAACCGAGGAAAGCGCCGACCTTCTTGCGGCCGGTCTCTACAGCCTCACCCTCGTTTTTGATGATCACGAGCTGCTTGTCGGAGCGAACGTTCGAGGTAAGAGCCTGCGCTCCCATGTGAGCCTTGAAGCCGAGGATGGAGTCGCCCACATAGTTGTAGTGCGGAACCTGCACCTTATCAAAGAGAATAACATTCTTAAGCTCGGTGGAGTTACCGACAACCGCGCCGTCGCCGACAAGCACGTTGCCGCGGATAAACGCACCGGGGCGTACTTCTGTGCCCTTGCCGATGATGCAGGGACCGGTGATGGAAGCCGTGGGATATACCTTGGCGTCCTTTGCGATCCAGACATCCTCTGCCGGATGATCGTATTCGTCGAGGGAAAGAGTTGCACCGATCTCAAGGATCGTGTCATGAATCTTATCAAGCGCCTCCCAAGGGTATGTGCAGCCCTCAAGCATCTCCTTTGCAAGCGTAGCGTACGGTGCCTCATACAATGCTTTCACTGTAATGTCCATAAGTTATAATCCTCCGCAAATGGAATTTCATATTAAACGCGCGCTGCAGAGACTCCCCCGCAGCGCGTCGATTTCAGGGTTACTCCGTAATTGCCTCCATACCGCCCATATAAGGCCGCAAAGCCTCGGGGATACGAACGGAACCGTCCGCCTGCAGATTGTTCTCAAGGAACGCGATCAGCATACGGGGCGGTGCAACCACGGTATTGTTGAGGGTGTGCGCAAAATACTTGTTGCCGTTCTCTCCGTTCACACGGATCTTCAGGCGTCTTGCCTGCGCATCACCGAGGTTCGAGCAGCTGCCGACCTCAAAATACTTCTTCTGACGGGGCGACCATGCCTCAACGTCACAGCTCTTCACCTTGAGGTCCGCAAGGTCACCGGAGCAGCACTCCAGGGTTCTTACCGGAATATCCAGCGTGCGGAAGAAATCAACGGTGTTCTTCCACAGCTTCTCGTACCACATCATGCTGTCCTCAGGCTTGCAGACAACGATCATCTCCTGCTTCTCGAACTGATGGATACGGTACACGCCGCGCTCCTCGATGCCGTGGGCACCCTTCTCCTTGCGGAAGCAGGGCGAGTAGCTCGTAAGCGTATACGGAAGCTCAGCCTCCGGAATGATCTGGTCGATAAAGCTGCCGATCATGGAGTGCTCGCTGGTACCGATCAGGTAGAGATCCTCTCCCTCGATCTTGTACATCATGCTGTCCATCTCGGCGAAGCTCATAACGCCGGTTACCACCTCGCTGCGGATCATGAACGGCGGAACATAGTAAGTAAATCCGCGGTTGATCATGAAGTCACGGGCGTACGAAAGAATGGCGCTGTGAAGTCTTGCGATATTGCCTCTAAGATAATAGAAACCGTTGCCGGCCACGCGTCTTGCAGCGTCAAGGTCGATGCCGTGCAGGCGCTCCATAATATCGGTGTGATACGGGATCTCAAAGTCGGGAACCACGGGCTCACCAAACTTCTCGTTCTCGACATTTTCCGAATCATCCTTACCGATGGGAACCGAAGGATCGATGATGTTCGGGATCACAAGCATGCGCTTGCGGATTTCCTCGGCGTACTCGCCTTCCTTTACTTCCAGCTCCGCAAGGTGCTCGGAAAATTCCGTCACCTGCTTCTTGAGAGCCTCTGCCTCCTCGCGAAGTCCCTTCGCCATCAGACCGCCGATTTCCTTGCTGATCTTGTTGCGCTTGTTGCGCAGATCGTCAGCCTCCTGCTTCGCGGCGCGGCTCTTCGCATCGAGCTCGATCACCTCGTCCACAAGGGGAAGCTTCTGGTCCTGGAATTTGTTGCGGATATTCTGTTTCACAATCTCGGGATTCTCCCGGAGGAACTTAAGATCCAGCATGTATTTGCCTCTTTCCTGCGCGTAATGCGCTGTTCTTTATTCTCACTGCATCGGCATCGGAGTTCCGCCGCCGGGCGTTCCGTTCTCCATCATGCCTTCGTACTTGCTTAAGAGCTCGTCGATATCCTCCTGCGTGTTCAGAACCTGACCGAACGCGAAGGAGTATTTCTTGCCCTTGGACTCCATGTAGCGGTATGCGATCATGAACGTCGTCTCGTCGAAGTTCGTCAGGTACTTCTCGTTGATCCTGCGGATCGCCTGATCGATGGTCAGGTCGCCGTCGCTGCACACGTCGGAAAATACGGTGTTGAACGCGTCGTATACGATTCTCTCCTGCATTGCGAAGTCCGAGGAGATATTCTGCTGCTGGAACGCGTAGAGATAAACCTTCAGCCACGGGTTCATGGAAGCGTACCATGCATACACCGTATCGTACTTCTGGTTCATGTAGCAGATTTCCCGTGCCCAGCCGGAGGAGAGATACGACGCATCCACAATGCGCTTGATCTCACGGTCGGTAAGGAAAAGGTTGTACTTCTCACTGAACTTCCTGACGATCTTCGTACGCTTCTTCTCCGCGGAGGGAAGGCCGTACGAGTTCGGCTTCTGGTTGTTGTAAATGCCGGAATAGTTGATGGCATTGTTATAGGCGTTCGTCATGTTGCGGGCCTGATCCTGATAGGAAGGCGAATTGGTTCCCGCAACCGGTCTTGTCATATAGCCGGTGTAGAACGTTCCGCCGTTCTGCGGCTGGTATCCGCCCGGTCTGGAATAGTTGGTTGCCCCGTTCTGGCTCATGCCGTTGGTGCGGTAATTATTCACAGACGTACCGTACGGAGATGTCCCGGAAGGACCGCCCACATTGTTCTGGCTGCGATATACGTTAGGCATTCCGTTTCTGTACATATTCTGATTCCCTTGTCCGTTCTTCTGGTTGTTTTCACTCTTCGATGCATTCGAGACTGCCCAGATTATCAAAGCAATCGGAAGAAGCCCCGTCATGGCGAGAAAGATAAAGCCGATGATCTTGCCCATTCCGGCATTGTTCTTACGGCCGTATCGATTTCTCTTCAAGATCGAGGACAAAATCGCGAAAAATATAATGATTCCGATAACCGATCCCACAAAAAACCTCCACAGATGACCTCAGTCATCCAAGCTCCGATTATTATACAATATTTCCCCGTATTTCGCAACTTCCGCCGCGAAAAATCTCTCGTCATCCGAAACCCCCGGAAGCTGCGGGAAACTCCGCTCACTCCCGGTTCAGATCCACAAGTTTACGGTAGGAAAGCGCTCCCCCGAACAGATTGAGAGCACTGCCGACCGTGTAATCCAGACGCCCCTTGCTCACATCGCGGAACTGCGCGAGCGCTTCCTCGCTGTGGATCCCGCCGGCGTAGGTCACGGGATTTCCGTCGTATTCCGCAAGCATCGCTACAAGATCGCCCTCCATGCCGTTCCGCTTACCCTCCGAATCCACGCCGTGGATCAGGAATTCCGCGCAGAAGGGCTCCAGCATCTTGAAAAGCTCCGGAGTCACGGCAAGATTCGTAAAATGCTGCCACCGATCCGTGACAACCACATAGCGGTCAAACCGTCTTCTGCAGCTTAAGTCGATCACAATCCTGTCTTTCCCAACAGTATCCGCCAGTTTGAACATTCTGTCCACGGAAAATACCCCATCCCGGAACAGATACGTGGTGACAATGACATGGGACGCACCTTTTTCAAGGAACGACGATGCATTTTTCGCTGTCACGCCTCCGCCGATCTGCAATCCTCCCGGATATGCGGCAAGAGCCTCAAGGCCCTGGGCAAGAGTCTCCTCATAGTAAGGGCTGTCCTTCTTGTTCAAAAGGATCACATGACCGCCGGTAAGGCCGTCTTCGCGGTAAAGACCCGCAAAATAAGACGCCGACCGCTCGGAGACAAAATTCTCGTCTGCACGGTTGCCTGCATCCTGCAGGCTTCCGCCCACGATCTGCTTAACCTTCCCGTTGTGAATGTCGATACAAGGCCGAAACTTCATCACTGCTCCCCCATTTTCCGGATCATGCGGTTTCGCATGAACATCACTTGTGATACGGTTCCCCCGAGCGGATCCGAAACGCCCGGTAAATCTGTTCCAATAAGATGACGCGCATCAGCTGATGCGGAAACGTCATCGCCGAAAAGCTGAGTCTGTAATCGCAGGCCCGCAGCACATCCGCCGACAGCCCCAGCGAGCCGCCGATGACAAACTGGATGTGGCTTACACCTCCCACGCAAAGCTCCTCCATCTTGGCGGCAAGCCCTTCCGACGAAAGGCTCTTTCCGTCGATCGCCAGCGCCACGTGATAAGCGTCCGGCTTCCAGACTTTCAAAAGCCGCTCGTCCTCTGTCTGCAGGATCTTCATCTCCTCGGCAGGGGACGCACCGTCCGGCGTCTTCTCATCTGCGACCTCCACGATCTGCAGATCCGCGTATCGCGACAGGCGCTTCTGATACTCCGCAACCGCGTCGCGGAAGAAGGCTTCTTTGATTTTCCCGACTGTCAATACCGTAATCTTCATAAGTTCCTATCGCTTGTGCGGGTTACTCCTCCGCAGTCTCGGGATCCGTGTCCTGCGGTTCCGCCTTCTGCACGGAAACCTCCGCAATGCGGCGGCCTTCGCAGCGCAGGATCCGGAAAATCCAATCGCCGTACCGGATCTCTCCCTGCTCCCCGTCCTCCGGGATATGCCCGAGGCGGCTTACCAGGATTCCGTTCAGTGTCTCGAAATTCTCCTCGTCCTCCTCGGAAAATACAATGTCAATCAGCTCCTTGAGCTCCTCGATGGGAATGCTTCCCTGTACGATCAGGTCATCCCCGAAGCGTTTGGCTTCCTCGTCCTCCTCGTCGTACTCGTCCAGGATATCCCCGACGATCTCCTCGAGGATGTCCTCCATGGCTACAATCCCGGCTGTCTGGCCGTACTCGTCGATGACGATGGCCATGTGGATCTTCTTCGACTGCATTTCACCGAAAAGCGCGTCGATGGGCATCGTCTCCGGTACGTTGAAGGGCTCTCTTGCAATCTTCGTGAGCGGACAGTTCTTGTCGCCCTCAAGATACTCGATCATTACGTCCTTTAAGTACAGGATACCCACAATATTATCGAGATTATCCTCATAGAGCGGATACCGTGAGTAGTTCTCATGAAGCATCGCATGAAGCACATTTTCCAACGTGTCCTCGGTGGAAAATGCCTCGATCTTCGTGCGGTTGGTCATGATATCCTTGGCCTGCGTCTCCGAGAATTCCATGATGTTGGAGATCATCTCCGCCTCATCCTCCTCGATGGCGCCCTGGTCCTTGTAATCATTGACGAGCGATAAGATTTCCTCGTCGTAGTCCTCTTCGTTTCGTTTCCCCCACCAGCTGCGCAGCAACCTGGTGAGGCTTCGTTTGCCGGGTTCCCCCATTGAATTTCCTTTCTTTCCGCTTTGGCAGCCGTACTGTCAGCGTTTCTTCCTCAAATTCCTCTTAATGCACAACCTGCAGCTCCCCGAACACGCCGGCCAGCGCCTCAATCATATCGCCCGCAGTCATGCTGCGCGCTCCGTACTTCTGTGCCGCCAGATCCCCTGCGGTACCATGCAGCGTCACGGCAGCCGCAGCACTCTGTGCAAGCGTCCTGCGCCCGCTTCTCGCATCCCATGCCAAAGCACCGCAGATCCCCGCGAGCACGTCCCCGCTTCCCGCGGTTCCCATGCCGTCGTTGCCGGTCTCGTTGAACCGTACCGTTCCGTCTCCGGCTACAAGCGTGGCAGCGTCCTTCATGATCAGCACCGCATCGCCGCAGGCAATCCAGTCCTCCGCAACCGCCAGCCGATCCTTTGCGATCAAAGCCCCGTCGACTCCCAACAGTCTGGCGAGTTCCAACAGATGCGGCGTAAGAACCGTCTGCGGGGGAAGCATCTCCTGAAGTTTTTTTATACGGAAAAGGTATCCGCCGTCCGCCGAGAATTTCTCTTCTTCCAGTTCTGCAGAAAGTATATTCAACGCGTCCGCATCCAGAACGAACGTCTTCTCCGGCAGGGACAACGCCTTGTGAAGCAGTTCCCGCGCAGTCTCATCCTTTCCCATCCCAGGGCCGATGACCATCACATCGTAGCCTGCGGACTCCATGGCAGGGGCTGCGAGCCACTGTGCTCTCGTTGTCACAATAGCCTCGGGCAGGGAAGCCAACAGCTCGGTGAGCACCGACGCGTCGCTTACTACCTTGACCATTCCCGCACCGCTCCGGTAACATGCCTTAGCAGCAAGGACCGCAGCGCCCGGAGTCGTCTCCGAACCGGCGATCAAAAGGATCTTACCGAAGGTTCCCTTGTGTCCCGCCGGGTTTCTGCGAAGCATCGGCATCGGTCCCGACAACACCTCATAGGATCCCTCCGGCATTGCAGCCTGCGGGATACCGACATCGGCGACAACCCGGAATCCGGCGTAATCCCGCCCGGGAAACAGGGATAATCCCGTTTTCGCAGCGGAAAATGTCACCGTACAGTCCGCCCGCACCGCGGCACCGAGCACCGCACCTGTCCGGGAATCGATACCGGACGGAACATCGATGGCGATCACCGTGGAACGGTCCAGCCGTTCGTACTCTCTTATGGATTCTTCCTCCACGCCCTCCGGGATCATGTCCGGAGACATCTCCTCGGGGAAGGACTCCGTGTAGGCATTTAACGATAATACGGTGGAGCGGATGGTGCCCGTCAGTTCCCGGTTACATCCGATCCCGAACAGTCCGTCAATGATAAAATCAAATGCATCCCAATCGATATCCGGCGTCAGCCGTCCGAAGAGAATACCCTCGTCCTTGTATGCGGTAAGCATTGCCCGCTGTTTTTGATAGGCTGAATTCCGACAATCCGGGTCCGCCTCGAAGACCGTTACAAACACTCCGCGGCGAACTAAAAGTCTAGCAACTGCCAGTCCGTCCGCCCCGTTGTTCCCGGGTCCTGCAAGGACAGCCGCCGTCGCATGGTATACTTCGTCGGCCACGCAGATCTCCGAAGCAACCGCCATCGCAGCGTGTTCCATCAGAAGCTCCTGCGGAATTCCGTACTGCGTCATCGCGATCTCTTCGGCAAGCCGGATCTGCTCCGGCGTATACAGCTTGTCATTCATCCCCTCAGTCATTTTCGTCCCCGCCGTTTCGGTCGTTTCACGTGTATATACACATGGAATCATTATACTTCAAATATCGTGGCATTGTCAACGAACGAACGCGCATCGACAGCCTGTTTTTCATGTAGTAAGGTTGCTTTTTCCGCTGTTTCATTGTATAGTATTCACGCTGTACAAAAAAAATTACTCAGTGGAGCCTTACATGATCCTGTCCGTTTCCAACATCGACAAATCCTTCGGTGACGCCGCGGTTTTGACCGGGGTTTGTTTTCTTGTCAACGAACATGAGAAGGTTGCGTTGATCGGCAGAAACGGTGCGGGCAAATCCACACTCTTCAAGATCATCATGGGCGAGCTCTCCGCTGACACGGGAACCGTCACGGTCTCCCGCGACGCGCACATCGGCTATCTCTCCCAGCATCAGGATATCACCGGGGACCGCACGGTTTTCGAGGAGGTCCATTCCGTGAAGGACCGAGTGTTCGCCATGGAAGCAAGAATGCGCCTTTTAGAGGAAAACATGAAGCACGCCGAGGGTGACGCCCTCGATGCCATGTACAGGGAATACAACGCCGTGTCCCACGAGTTCGAGCAGGCCGGCGGCTATGCAGCGGAGTCCGAGGTTGTGGGCGTTCTGCGCGGTCTCGGATTCGACGAATCCAACTGGGACAAGCGCGCTTCTGTTCTCTCCGGAGGTCAGAAGACCCGGGTCGCTCTCGCAAAGCTTCTTTTGGAAGCTCCTGATCTGCTTCTCCTCGACGAGCCGACCAACCACCTCGACTTAAACAGTGTGGCATGGCTGGAAACGTTTCTTTCGAACTACAAAGGCGCCGTGCTGATTGTCTCCCACGACCGTTATTTTCTGAACAAGATCGTCACCAAAGTGGTGGAACTCGAGCGCACGAAAGCCATGGTCTTCCCCGGCAACTACGACGAATTTGCCGCCAAGAAAGCCATGATCCGTGACGCCGAGAGAAAAGCCTACGAGAAACAGCAGGCCGAGATCCACCATCAGGAGGAAGTCATCGCCAAGCTGCGCTCCTTCGGTCGTGAAAAGCAGATCAAGCGGGCCGAAAGCCGCGTGAAGATGCTTGAGAAGATAGATCGTCTCGAAAAGCCGGCCGAGGAAGAAAGCGGAATGGTCCTGAAACTCACACCCCATATGGAGAGCGGAAACGATGTTCTGATCATCTCCGATCTCGCCAAATCCTACAACGCACAGAAGCTGTTTGAACATATCAATCTATTGATCCGCAAGGGTGAGAAGGTGGCCCTGCTCGGTGACAACGGAACCGGCAAGACTACCCTTCTTAAGATTGTCCGAGGACTTGTACAGCCCGACGCCGGAACGGTTCGTTTCGGCGCCAAGGTATATGTCGGCTATTACGATCAGGAGCAGCAGAACTTCAACGAGCAGAACAATCTGTTCGAGGAGATTTCCGACGCCTACCCCGGGATGAGCAACACCGAGATCCGCAACACCTTAGCAGCCTTCTGCTTCACCGGCGACGAAGCGTTCCAGCCCATTTCGTCTCTAAGTGGCGGCGAGCGCGGACGTCTGTCCCTCGCCAAGCTGATGCTAGGGGAGGCCAATCTCCTTCTTTTGGATGAGCCTACCAACCATCTGGACATTCTCGGCCGAGAGATCCTGGAGGATGCGATCAACGCTTACACGGGAACGGTATTTTACGTCTCCCACGACCGTTATTTCGTGAACAAGACGGCCACACGCGTGTTGGAGCTCACGCGCAGCACCATTCTCTCCTACGACGGAAACTACGACGACTACCTCGCGTTCAAAGAACGGAAGGAAGCCGCTGTATTCGGTGCTCCTCTTACGGAAAATACTGCCGCAGTCAACAAGTCCTCTTCTGCACCGGAGACCGAAAGTAAACTGGACTGGAAGGAACAGAAGGAAGCCCAAGCGCAGCAGCGTAAACTCGCAAACCGTATCGCCGCATTGGAGAAAACCATCGAGGAGTGTGAATCCCGTATCGCGGAGATCGACGAGTTGATGGTTTCCCCGGAAATCTGCACCAACTCACTGCGGCTCAGTGAGTTGACCGCAGAAAAAGAAGCATTGGATGAAAAGCTTCTGGAAGCCATGACCGAATGGGAAGAACTCACAAGTACTAACTGATATCAACCAAAGAATTAAACAGTTGGAAAACAATAAGGCTGTCACAATGCGTAAATACGCTTTGCGTCAGCCTTTTTAAGTCTATTCTTTTTTATGATCAAACAAGCTGCTGTCTGTTGATATTGTAGATCGTCTGGATGATATGCTCGTGGGCAAGCTTCTCCGCATTGTCCGCATCGCGGTTGCGGATTGCCTCAAGGATCGCACTGTGCTCGGCGTTGGAGTTCTCCGCACGCGCCGGGTCGGAAAGGGTTATTTTCCGAATGCTGTGCACATACTGGTGATAGTCTCTAAGAAGATGTCCGAGGATCTTGCTTCCGCAGGAAGCGTAAAGAAGTTCGTGGAACTTCGTGTCGAGCTCAACGATCTGCTCAAAATGCTTCTTTTTCACATGGAACTCGGAGAGATAAATAACCTCTTCGATCGCGTCGATCTGCTCCTGCGTGATGTTCTCGCAGGCCCAGCGGGCACACAGTCCCTCCAGGTAAGAACGGATCATGTAGATGTCGTGGACATCCTTGTTGCTGATACCGGCGACATACGCGCCTTTGTTCGGGATGATCTTTACAAGCCCCTCAAGTTCCAGCTGCCGCAAAGCCTCTCTCACCGGGGTTCTCGAAACGCCGAGATCCTGTCCGATGGAGATTTCCTTGAGTTCTTCCCCTTCCACATACTTCCCCGAGAGAATATCTTCGCGGATCTTCGTAAACACCATACCTCTCAAGGAATACTTGTCAGTCGAATCCTGACTGAATACCTTATCCTCCATGCCTGACCATGGCTCCTCTCCGTGCATTGTATACATTTCGGCGAATTTTCCCCACTACCCGTGATCGCCTTTTAAATCGCACATGTTCCATTGTATACAATGCATTTCGCAAAGTCAAGTGTTTCCCACAGATCCGTCGGCAAAGCGGACATGGTTTAGTAGATTATGGTTCTCGGGTTCACGTTTACTTTGATCTCATATCCTTCCACCAGTTTCCCGGCTTCCGTTATCTTCAGTTTCTCCGTAAAATGTTCATCCAGGTTGCTGTTCCAGTAAAAACTGATCAGCGTGGTAACCGTAAAGTCCCAAAGGTCGAATTCGTTTGATTTCTCACGAAGTTTCTCCTCGGATTTCGCAAGCCCGAGTTTCCGTAAAACCTCGCAGAATGCATCGATTTCTTCTGCCGGCAATTGTGTTTCCCCGCTTCGAAGCGTCATATTCGCGCTGCCGATCTCCTTGAGTTCCCCGTCTGCATACTCATAGGCGGACACCCGGAAACGCTTCCAGATCGGCTGAAAATAGTGTCTGCATTTGCTGTACACTCCGATCACGGTATGACCATCAACGGTGTTTACAAAGGGAACAGCCTCCCCGTAATCACCGGTCACGAGATCCCCGATCAATACGGTCTCCGCAAGCAGACGAGTACCTTCCGCATCGGATTTATATAATCCCAGAATAATGTTCGAGTTGCAATCCCCGTATTCGCTTCCCTGACACGGGACATTTTGGTTTCGCACCACCAAGGCTTCCGCAGAAGGATGTTCCTTTGCGTATTCCGCCCCCTCGTTTGTAAACATCCCGGTTTCGTAAGCAAGCAATCCGTCCGGCAGCGTGCAGGTGCTGTACCGAAAACTCGTCTCGCCGGTGCCGCGGTAGTACACAAAACGGTTATCCTGACCCGCTCTTCCGTATTGTTTCGAAAGGTCATTCGATATATAATCCCGAAGCCGCTTTCCGTAGTTCGGAAAATGCTGATCATACAGGCCGTAGAACAACATCTGCCACATTCCGGAGGCCACGCCGAAGTTCTTCGGCCATGCCATGTATCCGTTGGCGCTGATCCTTCTGCCCTTCCCGTCCGAGAAGGAGAAGCTGAAGCTGTCGCCGTCGCAGACATTTTCCGCATGTCCGCTGAAGCCGTCCCACTCGTCCGCATTGGCAAGATTCAGGCTTTCTTCCACCTTTGTAAGAAAGTTCTGCTCCACCTCGAAGATCGGAGCATCCTTTTGATCCATTCCGGAAAGGCGAACCTGCACATAACACTTGTCACCGTCCTGCCATGCACGGTAGGTTACGCCGGAGCGGAACATCATTCCACTTGTGGAGTACTCAAACCTCCAGGAATCCTGAGTTGAGCTCATCATCCCGGGCATTCCCATCATCCCGGGAAATCCCATCATCCCCCCTCGGAAGGTCGGCGGAAGACTTCCGGGAAACGCGACCTCCGGGCTTTTCACGGTGTCGGCACCACCCGCATCGATCCCGTTTCCTTCGGGAGGAGTATCGGAAATCTTCGCCGCAAGGGGCGACCCGCATTCCGGGCAGAACTTCGGAAGGTAGTTTTCATCGAGCTTGCAGCCGCAGCACAAAGCATATTTTGCCATAACAATTCCTCTTTCTCAATTACACGTAATATCTTTATATCGTGCGGAAAATACCTCTATCCCCTCACGACATTCCGTTTCTCCCCGCTAAGGAAGGCACGAACATTTTCCGCGGTCTCCTCGACGCATCGTCTGCGCGCTTCCACGGTTGCCCATGCGATGTGAGGCGTGATCACAAGCTTCATGGAATCCTTGATCCTGCCGAGGGGATTCGCGGGATCCATCGGCTCCTTCACCAACACATCCAGCCCGGCACCCCCGATCACATCGTTTTCAAGGGCGTCTGCCAGTGCCTGTTCATTGACGATCGGCCCGCGGCCGAGATTTAAAAGGATGGCATCCTTCTTCATCATGGAAAGCTGTTCCGCTCCGATCAGATCCTTAGTCGCCGCAGTCAGCGGACAGTGAACCGAAACGATGTCCGACTTCGCAAGAAGCTCTGAAAGGCTTCTCTCCGGGAAACGGTCCGTGTGATGCGCACCCGAGGTGCTAAAGTAGATCACGCGGCACCCGAAGGCCTCAGCAACCTCGCCGACCCTGTTCCCGATGGCGCCCAGCCCGATGATGCCCCAGGTTTTGCCCGCAAGTTCACGGAACGGCACCGTAAAATGACTGAACACATCGTTGACGGCATATTGTCCGCTTTTGACAAAATTGTCGTAATACGCGAGTTTTTCATAGACATAGAAAAGCAATGCGAAGGTATGCTGCACCACGCTCTCCGTGGAGTATCCCTTCACGTTGCACACGGTAATCCCGCGGCGGTTCGTATACTCAAAATCCACATTGTTGGTCCCGGTGGCGGTGAGGCAGATCAGTTTCACCTTCTTTGCACCGGCCAGCAGTTCCTCGTTCATGGGGATCTTATTCACGACGATGATGTCCGCATCCTTGATCCGGGCGGCATTTTCCGAAGAATCCGAAAGCGGATACGTGGTCACCTCCCCGAATTCCGTGAAGGCGTCCATGGACACGTCATCCCCAAGGGTATTCCGCTCCATCACCACAATTTTCAAGGGTTCTTTTTCCATAGTTTTGTCCTGATTGTCCTTAAGTTTCGCACCCGACTGCGGAAATATCATTGATTCCTGCGGGTTCCCGTTGTATACTGTCTTCAGCTTGAAAGACGGCTTCATTATAGCACGGCGGATGCCGTTCTGTAAATCTATGGATACAAGGAGAACCTCATGAAAACCATCGCCAGCTTCACCGTTGACCACACGAAACTCCTGCCGGGAATCTATGTATCCCGCAAGGACACTGCGGGCACAACCGTTGTCACCACCTTTGACATCCGCATGACCGCGCCGAACCGCGAGCCGGTGATGAACACAGCGGAGATTCATACCATTGAGCACCTCGGCGCCACATTCCTTCGCAATCACGCGGAGTGGGCGGATTGTGTTCTGTACTTCGGTCCCATGGGCTGCCGTACCGGCTTCTATCTCCTGTTAGCAGGCGACTATACCTCGCTTGACATTCTTCCGCTGATGCGTGAATGCTTCTCCTTCATAGCGGACTACAACGGGGATATCCCGGGGGCCGCTCCCGAGCAGTGCGGCAACTATCTCGATCAGAATCTGCCCATGGCAAGATTCCTCGCAAAGCGGTTCTTCGAGGAAACGCTGATGCATTTTTCGGAGGATCGTTACACTTATACTCCGCTTGAGTAACACCATGCTAAACACGAAAAAACGGGCACAGCCAAACTCTGCTGTGCCCTTATTTTATGCTTCTTTGGAAATTAGGGTTTCACAACGATCGTGAAGATCTTGCCCTTTACATAAATCTTCTTCACGATGGTTCCGGTCAGGAACTTCGCAGCGTCAGACTCCATGACTTTTGCCAGAACGCTGTCCTCATCGTCCTCCATCGTGACATTGACCTTGCCGCGGACCTTGCCGTTGACCTGTACTGCAATCTCAACGGTATCTTCCTTGGTCTTTTCCTCGTCGAAGGTCGGCCATGCTTCGAAAGCGATGGTTCCCTCATGTCCGAGTTCGCTCCACAGCTCCTCGCCTATGTGCGGGCAGATGCAGGAAAGCATTTTCACAAGGCCTTCCGCATACTCTCTCGTGCAGCGGCCTTCCTTGTAGCAGACGTTGACAAAGATCATCATCTGGCTGATCGCGGTGTTGAACGCAAGCTTCTCAAAATCACTTGTAACCTTCTTGATGGTCTGGTGATATACCTTTTCAAGGGAAGGAATTTCCTCGTCGGTGATGTTGTCCGGGTTCGTGATGAACGTCCATACACGGTTCAGGAACTTGCGGGCGCCCTCCACACCGGAGTTGCTCCAGGGCTTGCTGACCTCAAGAGGTCCCATGAACATCAGATACAGACGAAGCGTGTCGGCGCCGTAATCGCGAACGATATCGCTCGGATTCACGACATACTCCGGATAGCGCTTACCCATCTTGATGCCGTTGGAGCCCAGGATCATACCCTGGTGAACCAGCTTCTTGAAGGGCTCCTTCGTGGGTGCAATGCCCTTGTCATACAGGAACCGGTTCCAGATACGGCTGTACATCAGATGTCCTACCGCGTGCTCCGGTCCACCGATATAGAGATCGACCGGCATCCAGTGCTTCAACAGCTCCGGATCCGCCAGCTGCTTGTCATTATCGGGATCGATATAACGAAGGAAGTACCAGCTGGAACCTGCGGAACCGGGCATGGTCGATGTCTCTCTCTTGCCTTTGATCCCGTTGTGGTCATACTGCTTCCACTCGGTGGCATTCTCGAGAGGCGCCTTTCCGTTATGACCCTTGTAGTCATCCAGCTCAGGCAGTACCAAAGGCAGCTCATCGTCATCCAACACATGGATCCCGCCGTCCTCGGTGTGAACCACCGGAACCGGCTCGCCCCAGTATCTCTGGCGGGCGAAGATCCACTCGCGGAAGTGGTAATTGACGGTGCGCTTAGCAACGCCCATCTGCTCCAGCTTCGCGGTGATGGCCTCCTTGGCCTCCTCAACAGTCAATCCTGTAAACTCCTCGGAGTTCACCAGGATATAGCCCTTGCCGAGATAATCCTGCTTCTCAAACGCATGCCCGCTCACGTCCACATGACCGAGCTTCTCCGTGCCGTCAATGACCTGGATCATATCGATGTTGTGTGCGATCGCGTACTCAAAGTCACGCTGATCGTGGGACGGAACCGCCATGACCGCACCGGTACCATAACTAGCCAATACGAAGTCACCGATGAACATGCGGACTTCACGTCCGTTCACGGGGTTGATACAGGTAACGCCCTTTAATTCGCATCCGGACTTGGTCTTGTTCAGCTCGGTCCGGTCCATATCATTTTTCTTCAGAGTCTCTGCGATATAAGCCTCGACCTCCTCGCAGTTCTGTACACGGTCAAGAAGCGTCTTGACTATGTCTCCGTCGGGAGCCAGCACCATGAAGGTGATACCGTAGATGGTCTCGATACAGGTGGTGAAGATGGAGAAATCTCCGCCGCCCACGATGTCGAACTTCACCTCGACACCGGTGGACTTGCCGATCCAGTTCTGCTGCATCAGCTTCGTCGACTCGGGCCAGTCCAGGGTCTCCAGACCCTCCAGCAGCTGCTCGGCAAATGCCGGCTGGTCGATAACCCACTGCTTCATATTCTTGCGGACCACAGGGTAACCGCCGCGCTCGCTCTTGCCGTCGATGACCTCGTCGTTCGAAAGCACGGTACCCAGCTCCTCGCACCAGTTTACGGGCATGTCGATATACTTCGCATAGCCTGCCAGATAGAGCTGCTTGAAGATCCACTGCGTCCACTTGTAGTACTTCGGATCGGAGGTCGCAACCATCTTCGACCAGTCATAGTCGAAGCCCAGCTCACGAAGCTGCTTTCCGAAGGTTTTGATGTTCTCCTGCGTAAATCCGTTGGGGTGATGACCCGTGGTCACGGCGTACTGCTCCGCCGGCAGACCGAAGGAATCATAGCCCATGGGATGCAGCACGTTGTAGCCCTGCATGCGCTTCATGCGCGCCATGATATCGGTGGCGGTGTAGCCTTCCGGATGACCTGCGTGGAGGCCTACGCCCGACGGATACGGGAACATGTCGAGCACATAGTACTTCGGCTTCGAAAAATCCCACACATCGGTGTGGAACGTGTCATGCTCCTCCCAGTATTTCTGCCATTTCGGCTCGATTTTGTTCGGTTCGTAATTGCTCATAACGGCCTCCCTCTGTCCGGACCGGCTGTCCGTGACATTTTCCTCATAAAGAGGTTACTTTTACGTAAAATATAGCACATAATTTATCACTGCAGTTTCGGATTGTCAAGCATTTCCGAACACTGCGCCGTTGATATCCTCGCGCATATCGATCACGGCCTGTCTGGAAGCGTCCGCAAAATTCTCCGGAGCAAACTTCTCGGCGTATTTCGCCTGCTTGTATGCGGCGATGATACCGCGGGACGAATTGACGATTGCGCCGAGTCCGTCCGCATTGAAATACGGCTTCAGACCCTCTGCCGTACCGCCCTGTGCACCGTAGCCCGGCACAAGGATGTAAGCCTTCGGCATGATGCCGCGAAGGATCCTGCCCATCTCAGGGTAAGTCGCTCCGACCACGCAGCCGACATTGCTGTACGCGCCGTCCATGCTTGCTTCGCCCCACTCCGCAACCTTCTCTCCGACCCACTCATAAAGAGGTCTTCCGTCGATGAGGCGGTCCTGGAACTCGCCGCTGGAGGGATTCGATGTCTTTACAAGAAGGAAAATGCCCTTGTCGTCGCTGTTGCAAACCTCAAGGAACGGCTTCACGCCGTCCGAGCCGAGGTACGGATTGACCGTCGCAAAATCCTCATCGAAAGCAGCGAAGGATTTTCCGCCGATCACGGTCTTTCCGAGATGAGCCACTGCATACGCCGCAGATGTGGAACCGATGTCGCCGCGCTTCACATCGCCGATGACAAGAAGGCCTTTCTCATGGCAGTAATCCACGGTCTTGCGGAATGCAACCAGTCCCGGGATGCCGAACTGCTCATACATAGCAATTTGGGGTTTCACACAGGGGATCAGGTCATAGGTCGCATCGACGATGGCCTTATTGTACTGCCACACTGCCTCCGCAGCGCCCTCGAAGGTCTCGCCGAACTGCTCGAACGCCGGTTTCGTGATGCACTCGGGAATGTAGCTGAGCATCGGATCAAGTCCCACCACGATCGGTGCATTTGTCTTCTGGATTTTGTCAATCAACTTGCTGATCATATTGCTGTACCTCGTTGTATTTGTATTTTCGTTTTCTTTTATTCGATTTCTGTCAGGACGTTTGAAGCCCTAGTACACCCGTCTGCCGTCCACGAAAGTGGCAAGCACCTTGCCGTACACTCTCCGGCCGTCGAAGGGCGTGTTCCTGCCCTTGCTCTTAAACTCCGACGCGTCGATGGTGCACTCCTCTCCGGTAACCACCGCAATGTCCGCAGGAGCACCAACTGTAAGAGTCCCGCCGGTGTGTCCGGCTATCCTCGAAGGATTCGTGCTCATAAGCCGCACAAGGCCCGTCATGTCGATGTACCCGCCCTTCACAAGGGTCGTGTAGGAAAGCGCAAAGGCCGTCTCCGAACCCACAATGCCGAAGGGTGCCTTCGCAAATCCGCGGGCTTTCTCCTCCGCGGTGTGCGGCGCATGGTCCGTGGAGATGCAGTCGAAGACGCCGTCCCGGATTGCCTCCCGCAAAGCCTCCATGTCCTTCCGGCTCCGGAGCGGAGGATTCATCTTATAGTTCGCATCGTCCGAAGGAATCTCGTCGTCGCACATCGCAAAATGATGCGGGCAGACCTCACCGGTAACAGGATACCCCTCTTCCTTCGCCGCTGCAAGCAGTTTTGCGGAAAATGCGGTGGAGCAATGGCAAAGGTGCATGTGGCAGCCGGTTTCTCCCGCGAGGATCAGGTCTCTGGCTGCGATCACATCCTCCACGGCGTTGGTGATCCCGGGAAGACCCAGCTTCTCGGAGGCAACGCCTTGGTTGATCACGCCGCCGTTTACAAGGTTTTTGTCCTCGCAGTGGGCAAACATCGGAAGCCCGATGGCCGCAGCTTTCTTAAGCGCCTCGCGATACAGCGTGATATCCATGACCGATTTGCCGTCCTCGGACATTGCAACGGCACCCGCACATTTTGCGGCCGTAAGATCAGCTATCTCGGTCCCTGCCTGATCGATGGTGACTGCCGTGATCGGCAGCAGCTTCACGCGGCACTCCTCCTTCGCTCTGCGTAGAAGCGCCGTGATCTTCTCAGCGGAATCCGTAGCCGGCGTAGTGTTCGGCATCGGCGCAACCGCCGTGTAGCCGCCCGCAGCAGCTGCTTCCGTCCCGCTTCGAAGGGTTTCCTTCGCCGTCTGCCCGGGGTCCCGCAGATGCACGTGCAGGTCCACGAATCCCGGAACAACATACGCCCCGCGGCAGTCGAGTTCCTGCTCGTCCTCCGCGCTCAGGTTTTCTCCGACTGCGGTGACAATACCGTCCGCAAAACGAACATCACAGATACCGTCGATCCCATTGACCGGATCGATGACATGACCGTTTCGAAGTATCATAGCTTTCCTCCGTTCCCATTGATCGTATGATTTGTTTTTGAAAATCGAAAAATGTATGTTGACAAATCCGCTTTCAATGCGTATAGTAGCGTTTGACATCGCTAGGGGTGCTTTGCTGAGATGAACCGTTCGGTTCAGTCCCTCATTACTTGATCCGGGTAATACCGGCGTAAGGAAGCGGAACTTATATCTATGCGCATTATGCGCCAGCCCAAAGCCCTCCGGTAGAATATTTCACCAGGAGGTTTTTTATGTTTTCGTTGTTGGTTCAATTCATCACACATGAAGACGGTTACTACGCATTGACCAAAGCAGGTTATATCCTGATCATTGCGGTTATCGCTCTTCTCGTCATCGCCGCAGTCGCTTTCATGACCCGCAAAGAGCAGGATCTGGAGAAGCGTTCGACGCGTGTTGCGGTATTTGCGATCTCGATCGCGGTCGCTTTCGTCGCTTCGGTGTTCAAGATCTTTGATCTTCCGAAAAGCACGATTGTCGTTTACATCTCCGCAGGACTTTTGGTTCTCGTCGGCGTTGTGGCCATCCTTAAGACCCTTGAGAAGAAGCAGGACAACGACCTTCGCACGATCCGTCTCACGGTTTCCGCAATCTCGCTTGCGCTTGCATTTGTCACATCGTTCATCAAGATCTTTGAGCTTCCGTGGGGCGGTTCCGTTACGCTCTTCAGTATGTTCTTCGTATGCTTCGTAGGTTACCTCTACGGACCGGTTACCGGCCTGACCGCCGCTTTTGCATTCAGTATCCTGCAGTTCATCCAGTCGGGCGGTACCTACGTTCTTTCGATCCCGCAGGCTTTGTTTGATTACATTATTGCCTTCACGGCACTGGGCGTCGCAGGCTTCTTCTACAAGAGCAAGCACGGCATGCTGATCGGCTATATCGTCGGCTGCATCGCGCGAGGCATTTTCGCCTCCATCGCCGGTTACCTTTACTGGATGGATTACATGCCTGACAGTTTCCCGAAGAGCCTGTCCTTCCTCTACCCGATTGCATACAACTACAGCTACATTCTTGCTGAGATGGCGCTCACCATCATCGTTTTGATGATCCCGCCGGTAAGAAAGGCTATCCGCAAGATCGCCTTCGAGGCAACCGTGAACCGTCGCGGTGAGCGGAAAGCCGCCGTCAGCGGTTCGGACAACGCTTAATCAAAAAACTTATTCACAATCATTCGGAAGGAACTCTCCCACGATCAGGAGGGTTCCTTTTTTGCATCCGATCTCGGCAGGGGATGCAGAGAAGGAATTGCTCACACCGAGCGCATAGTCATCCGAAAGTGGCGATCCGTTGAGCTCGTATTTTGCGCCGCGGATGGTGACGCCCTCCACGGTTCCTCCTGCGGAAAATACGCTGAACCCGGTCCCGGGTTTTCCGCAGATCCGCACTGTTTCCTCATGGATCGCAACCGCACACAGCCCCGCTCCTACAAGGAATCCTCTTCCGCCGTTTCTTGCGATGTTGGCAAGAAGCTGGCAATTTGCGATGGTATGATCCCATCTTCCTCCGGTACCGCCGTAGATTTGAAACGTTTGATATCCGCGCTTCCGGCCTTCCGCTACAGCTGCTCCGGTGTCCGTGTCATCCTTAACTACAGGGAGCGGGATCAGTTCGGTTCCGAAGGTTTCGCAGAGCTTTGCAACGGAATCCCGGTTGAAACCGCGCTCTTCCTCCCGGTCGAGGAACGAGTCGAAGTCGCCGATAAAAAGGGCCGGACGGAAGGTTGCCGCGATATCCGTAAGCTCCGAGAGCCACACGAGACCGCCGTCCGCCGCGATCACAAGATCGTCGGCTGCGGGTATCATAACTCTGTCCGCAGTAACGCGCTCGCCGGCGCCGAATATCATACAGATGCCCATACAAACCACCTTTTCTCAACCAAACCGGTATCCTCGGATCACGATCTCCGGATAGGACTCCCCATTATACGAATTCCGCTGGATATTGTACAAAACCGTGATCTTCCCGGTTCCCCGTCCTGCCTCGGCTTCGTCCATCGCCTCGAACCCGAAGGTTTCCTCAAACTGCGACAGAAACTCTGCTCCGTCGAAGCAGATCCCGCGGATGACGCTGCCCTGTTCGTCCCGAAGCTGGAGAGCAGCGATCTTACCGCCTGTGCCTCTTCTGCTTATTCGCAGGACCTGTGCATTTTTCGTTGCAAACAAGGGAGTTCTGTTGCCGTTCCCGAAGGGCTCCATCTGCTCGATCTCCGATACGAAGTTCAAATCGATACAGGAGAACGGAATCACCAGGTCGATCTCCACCTTAAGGGTCGTGGTTGCCCCGGCCTTGACAAACTCCTCCGCCATCGCCCGGCGCAGAGGCTCTATGTTCTCTTTCTTAAGTGACATTCCGGCAGCCTTCGCATGTCCGCCGAAATGATCCAGAAGGGCCTCACGGGCCTGCAAAGCGTTAACCAGATGAAAGGAATCGATGCTGCGCGCGGATCCCTTCACCATACCGTCGTCCTTCGCGGTATCCGTAAGAACGATCGTCGGGCGGTTAAATTTCTCGCGCACGCGCCCTGCAACAATCCCCACGATGCTTTCGTGGCACTCGGGAAGGTACAGGACAAGAACCGGACAGTCTTCTTTGAGCAGCATCTCCTCCGCGGCCCGGATGGCGTCGGCGGTGTACTGCTCCGTCTGAGCCTTGCGCTCCCGGTTGACGTCAACCATTCGCCGCGCGTACTCCGTTCTCTTCGCGGGATCGTCCGTCATAAGCATCTCAACGCCCAGATCCGCCGTTTCCAGCCGTCCCAGGGCATTGATGCAGGGTCCGATGACAAAGCCAAGATCGTAGGGTCTGGGAGCCTTGTGCAGCTCGTTGGCCTCGAACAGGGCCTGCAGACCACGGTTCCACTCGCTCACCGGCTTTCGGAGGCAGTTTCGTAAAATGTCTCTCGCAATCCCCGTAAGGTCCATGACATCGCACAGCGTTGCGATAGCCAGCACCTCGATCATCCGGTCGCAATACCCGTCCATCCCGTAGGTCGCTAACAGATTGTCCATCAGAATTGCCGCAACCACAGCTCCGCACAGGTTTCCGTACTGCTCCGCCTGCGAAGACGCTTTCGGATCGATCGTACAATCTGTCTGCGGCAGCACCGGCTTGGGCTCATGGTGATCCGTGACGACCACGCGCATACCGAGTTCCTTCGCCAACGCGCACTGTTCAATGGCGGCGATACCGTTATCCACTGTCACGATCGTTTTGATCCCGTCGTCAGCGGCCTCCCGCACCATGCGCTCGGAGATCCCATACCCGTCCTCAACGCGGTCCGGAATCCGGTAATCCACGGTGACTCCGCAGCTACGAAGCGCGGTGACCGCAAGGTATGTTCCGGTCACGCCGTCCACATCGTAGTCGCCGATGACACGGAACCGTCCGCCCTCGGCAATCGCTTCCCGCATTACGGAGACAAACCGGTTCGCTCCCTCCAGCTGCGGCCATGTAATGGAATCGCCTCCGTAGAGATAAGCGTCAACCGCTTCTTCGGTACGGAACCCGCGGCTCCACAGAATGCGCGCAAGCATCTGGCTGATGTCAAACCGGCGGATCAGTTCGCCGGTGTCCCCGCTTCGCATGGTAACTACCCAGTTTTCTTCAAAGTACTTCATGGAATACCACTTACCCGCTGTCCTTCACTAAACTGCATTCCTGTCGTTATACAAAGGAAACGCTGAAATAATCAGCGTTTCCTTGATGGTTATGCTTTCTTTGTAACTGCCTTCCCGGCGCTCTTCTTGCGTGTCTTAAAGAAGTACCAGAGGGAACCTGCGATACATACGGAGGAGTATCCGCCGCACAGGATACCGACTGCCATCGGGATTGCAAAGATACGAACCGACTCCACGCCGAGGATGATCAGCATCACAACGGTAATCAACGTGGTAACCGAAGTATGGATGCTTCGAGTGAAGGTCTCTGTTATGCTTCGGTTGACCACATCGGCAAGATTTTCATGCTTCTTCATCGCGCCCAGATTCTCACGCAGACGGTCAAAGATAACGATGGTCGCGTTGATACTGTAACCGACGATGGTCAGCATACATGCGATGAAGCTCGTGTCGACCGTGAGCCGGATGACTGCGTAGAGACACAGTACAACCAGGATATCATGGATCAGGGCAAGCACGGAGCTTGCGGCAAATGCCATGTTCGAGAAACGGATCAGGATGTAGATCAGCATACATACCGTAGCAACCAAAACCGCAACGATGGCGTTGCTCTTCATTTCTCCGGAGATCACACCGCTGATGGTCTCGGTCTCGATATCGGACTCGCCGATCTGGTAGGTGCTCATTAAAGACTTTTTCAAAGTATCCAGAGTCTGATCATTCAGGGATTTTGTCTTTACAACAAGGATGTTTCTGCCTTCTACCGCGGAGACCGTAGCATTTTCCGAAATGGTATCACTTACAAATCTCTCCATGTCTGCGTTGGAAGGTGCATTGCCGTTGAAGGTAACCTGCACGGAAGTACCGCCGACGAAGTCAAGGCCGTAGTTCAGCGCATTGCCGGTGGAGGACTTGTTTACGATCAGCATCACGATGCAGAGTGCGATGATGGAGCCGGAAATGATAACGTACTTCTTCCAGTTCTGGATGATGCGGAGCGTCTTTCTCTCCTTTGCCACGCCGTATGCACCGACCTTGTCAATACCGATGTAGTAGAACGCCTTCATAATGAAGTAAGTGATAACGAAGGCCGTAAACATCGAGATCACAATACCGATACCGAGGGTTGTCGCGAAGCCCTTGATAACGCCGCTTCCGCGGAAATACAGAACGATTGCTGCGATCAAGGTTGTCACGTTACCGTCGATGATGGCGCTGACCGCCTTGCGGTAACCGATCTTCACGGAAGAGCGGACCGTCTTGCCTGTGGCAAGTTCCTCTCGTATTCGTGTGAATATAATGACGTTCGCATCCACGGCCATACCGATGGACAAAATGATACCGGCGATACCGGGAAGCGTAAGTGTCACGTGGAATGCAAGAAGCATAGCAAGCATCAGTCCGAGATAGATAAGAAGGCTTAAGCTTGCTGCCACGCCGGGCACACGGTAGAAAACGATCATGTAAAGGCAAACCAGAGCCAAACCGATAACACCGGCGATCAGGCTGGTGCGAAGGGCGCGGCTGCCGAGGGTAGCGCCTACAACGTTCGAGCGGAGCGCCTCGATCTCAATGGGAAGCGCACCGATACGGATGATCGTGGAAAGGCTTCTCGCCTCCTCCATGTTTCTCGAACCGGTGATGGTTGCGCTGCCGCCGCTGATCTTCGACTTAACGTTCGGAGCGGAATATACGACATTGTCGTAGACAATCGCGATGATGTTCTCAAGGGAACCGTAGGTCTTGCCTGCGCAGTAGCCCGTAGCTTCCTCAAACTTCTTGCCGCCGGCTTCGTTGAGCTCAAGAACAACCTCATACACGATCGCGCCGTTGTCATTTCTGGTGGCGGGATCCGCACTTGCGATATCGGAACCGTCGATTACAACGTCACCCGCTTCAATGATGGTCTTCATGTCGCGGGCAAGCTCGTAACCGCTCTCAGCGGTAGTCGATGACTTGATGTTGCTGGTTCCGTCCTTGCCAACCGCATATATAAAGTAGATGTTACCGGCATCGCCGAGGGTATCGAAAACCGTCTTGGCGTCGTCCATGCCGGGAATGTCAACATTAATCCTGCGCTTTCCTTCGCGGTACACACGGGCTTCCGTGCTCAGCGAGGTTGCACGCTTTTCCAGTTTCGTCTGGAGGTCTTCCATCTCTTCGGAAGTCGGATCCTCCTTCACGGTCTGATACGTGACGCTGACACCGCCCGCAAGGTCCAGTCCGAGACTGACATCCTTCACGCCGGTTACGTCATCATAGATGTAGCTGGTAGCTCCCCAGAACGCGATTCCCGCGATAATCAGGACGAGTCCGAGGATCATCAGCCAGCCTTTCGTCTTGTCTTTCATAAGTAACCTTCCTTACTGCATCGGATTTGCGCTCTACGGCGCACACACTGCCTTGCAGTATATCACATTTTTCACAAAATGAAAACAGAAAATCCATGTTTCTGCAAAACAAAAATACGTTTTCGGAAAATCCTGTTGCGTTTGCATGGCGAGTGTGCTAATATGTACGTAGTTTTCAATTCTACATAACATGACTTTCAATCTCGCATCGCTTTGTTTGCGATATTGAATCCAATAAAAGTTCTACCTTTCGGGAGGTCTATTTCTATGCAAGACTATGTCATTGTCACCGATTCCACCTGCGATCTGCCGTATGATTTTATCACGGAAAACGGCATTGTGATCCAGCCGTTAGAGTATACCGACGGCACGGAGACGTTCGAGGACGGTCCGTCCACGGATCTGAAGCAGTTCTACCAGAACATGCGTAACGGCATCCAGTATAAGACCAACGCTTCCAACCCGGACGGGATCACGAAAACCTTCAAGCCTCTTCTGGAGCAGGGCAGGGACATCCTTCACATCGGTTTCTCCTCGGGACTGAGCAGTTCCTATAATAATACCCGTCTCACAGCGGACGAGCTTGCTGAAAAATACCCGGACCGTAAGATCATTGTTCTCGACTCTCTCGCCGCTTCCATGGGTCAGGGACTTCTCGTTTATTACGCAGCGAAGCTGAAGCGCAAAGGCGCCTCCATCGACGAGGTTGCGGACTGGCTTAAGGAAAATATCCTCCACGCATGCCACCAGTTTACGGTGGACGATCTGAAGTATCTCATGCGCGGCGGCCGCGTCAGCAAGGTTTCCTGGCTGTTGGGTACCCTCATCAACATCAAGCCCGTTCTCCACGTAGATGACGAAGGTCACCTGATCCCCCTTGCAAAGGTACGCGGGCGCAAGAAATCCCTCGTCTCCCTTGTGGACAACATGGAACAATCCATGGGAAGCTTCCGGGACAAAAACGAGATCGTGCTTATCTCCCACTGTGACTGCTACGAGGATGCCAAGTTTGTAGGGGATCTCATCACCGAGCGGTTCGGCATCACCAATATCGTTTACAACTACATCAACACCGTCATCGGCTCGCACAGCGGCCCGGGCACGGTAGCGCTGTTCTTCCTCGGAGACAAGCGCTGACACACAAAAATAAGGACTGCTCTTCGATGAAAAGAGCAGTCCTTTTTTATTTCTTCAATACCTCTCCGATTCTGCCTTAAGCCCATGCGTCCTGGCACTTCGGGATGCGGATGTCCGCAAGAAGTCCGCGATAGCTGTCAGAGAAGACAAACCACTGGCCGGTGGAAGGTTTGTTGCGGAGCGTGATGTTGCGCATCGAATCCGCACCTCCCGAGGTCAGCCAAAGGGTAAGGTAACCCTCGCCGCCGTCACGGCTGTAAGGATTCTCCGTAACCTTGATGGTGTACGGCGAAGACGGCATATAGTTGTTGTCGGGAGTAGCGCCGTTGAAATACGAGCGGGGCTTGTACTCCTTATTGTCTCTGAAACGATCCTTCACGAAAGCGATATCCGCAGGCGTGAACGGATCCGGTCCCTTGAGGTAGTTCATCATTGCTACCGAGGTCTCCTGCTGTGTAGGGAACAGGCAGAGGGCGCAAACGCAAAGTGCCGCAACTGCAAAAGGATCCTTCAGATCCCCGTACGGAAGCGCCTGCATCTGCTCAACGCTCGTCGGAATGTCAGAAAATACAATCTCCCTCACGGTGTTCGAAGGTGTCGTCGCGCTGTTGAAAGCGTTCGTAACGGTCTTCTTCAAATCGTCAAAAAATCCCATGTGGTTTTCTCCTTTCCTCGTATCATTACGATACAGTATGATTTTATCACAACACCGCCGGATTTGCAATCCCCGAGGAGCTCATCGGACGCCATATTCAGGAGTTCGCGGATTGCCAGGAAACGACCTCCCGCGGGATCATTTTCCGACGGATCATTCTCTCCGTGATCTGGACGCAGTCGTCCCCTGCCTCCCGATACTCATATTTTATGAGCCATCGGCAGATATACCGGAGCGTCCGTATGGTCGACCGCTCGGATTCCTCCGGCTTTGCCTCGCCGTACAGGGCAGCGCCGATCGCCTCATCCCCGAAATGCCGGTCGGTGAGGTTCTTCCAGCTTCTGTAGTCTGCGGTATCCGATTCTCCTTTCGCAAACAACGATTGATACCGCTCCTCCGTCTCCGCAACGCCTGCGGAAAATGCGTCCTCCTCCCTCCCAAAGATGCGGAACCGGTCCAGATAATCCAGCCCGCGGCCATTGGAAAGGTAATTGCGCAGGATCCGCGTCATGATCATATGGCAGCATCGGGTTGTATGCTTGGGAAGATACTGTCGGATCTTCTGTTTCATCGGCGCCGAAAGCTCACCGTTACTGAAGAAAACAAAGAAACATTTGTCGATCATGGAACGATACAGGCTGTAGAATTCATCGAAACATTCCACCGTGGCCGGCAGACAGACGACAACCACCTCAGCCCTCTCCAGCATCGCCAAAGTCGTGTCATTTTCATTGGATTGAAGATTAATATAGACCTCGTCAAACCGGCTTTCCAGCAGTTCGATCTGCTGTTCTAACGCTTCCTGCACAACGAACCGGTAGGAATCCTCGTGCATGCTCTGATCCATCGGCAGAAAATACATTCCGTTTTCGTCCGCGCGGATCACGGAGCCGAAACGGTTTGTGCGCCCCATCTCGCTGCACACGTGGCGGACGAAGAGCTCTCCCGCCTTGTAATACACATCGCTTCCGCGCCTGGCGTCCCTGCGCACGGAATCGTAACGGCTTCCCAGCAGGTGATACCCCAGGTTATGCGTATGGAGATAATTCTCCACGCCGACAACGTTACAGGGAAATTCCCGACAACACATACCGCCGACCAAAGTCAAAATCTGCGCTGTCTCCTCTCGATAACTCGGCGACCAGTATGCGACTAACATTCTCTTCTTCCTCCTTCATTCAAAATACCTCCTTCTAAACTCGGACGCGCTGTAACGGGGCAAACCACTGTCCCCGCTTGATTTGTGTGTTGATTATAGTGATTAACGCAACCCCCTGCAAGCCACACAATATAGATAACAACGAGACAGCGAGTTTCTTAAGTTGTGGAAAATGCAAAAAACGGCGTATCGGACTTATTGCAATGCGCACCATGGAGGCGAAGCGCTTGCGGAAGCCGAAAAATACGCCGTTGTTCAAACCCCACAATATCAATGGGTTGTTTTCGTTAAGTTGTATAGTATTACTATACCTGTCACCGTAGGGAAAGTGAATGGTTTTTTGTCAGAAAATGTGATTTTATTACATTACCGTTGTCAATTCGTCAAGGGAACGCAGCTTCGACAGATGGGAGTTTTTATATCTCTTGTCCGTGGACACATCGGTCCCGAACCAGTCGGGGATCTCGGCGTGCACCGCCTCCTCGAAGCTTTGGAACTCAATCTCCGCCGTAGCCAATCCCTCTAAAACCCCGTGGTAGATGTCCAACTCGATGGTATGGGAACCAAAGGGAATGCGGTAGCGGGTCTTGCGAAGCATCGGATCCTCCGTGTATGCGGAAAGCCTGCGATAGAGATCCTCAGGAATCTCCTCCTCGATCTCCTCCCTGCCGATCTTGGCATATTCGGGACGAACGTCCTTAAGTTTCTTCTTGACGGTCAACAGAAACGTGTCTCCGTCACGGCGGATGCGCACGGTGGTACCGCCGGAAGCAAGATATCCCTGCTCCAGCTCACTGTGGGGATATTGATCAAGACCGTCCGGAAGGGCGCGGACAAGGAATTTGCGCTCGATTTCCATTGCGGATTCCTCTCTTTCATGATAGTATAAATTCCATGAAAACACTGATTTTATTACTATTTTACGATACTGCCGATTCGCCGCAGTGCCTGCCGTACTATCCGGAATTTCAGGCAAGGGGAATCTCCGTTGTGCGTTCCGTAAATGATATCTCTGTGGAGAAGGACGAGACCCTCGTGGTGACCGACTCGGAGGATACCGCCTGCAGACTCGAGGTCGAGGGCTTCCCTGTGGTCGGCTATGAGCATGACGGGATCCGCCTCTCCTGCGGAGAGATCATCCAATCGCTCTCGTCGCTGACGCCGGAGTACTGCGAAACCCTGAACCGGTCTCTCACCGGAAGGACGGCTGTTTTTACGTCCGGTCCTCTTGCCCTGTATCCTCTCTCGGAGGCAGAGTATTGTGACCTTTACGAGGATTACCGCACCGAGCCCTTCATGCTTACGCCGGAGCAAAAGAACTGCACCGAAGCAGATGTCCGAAGGCAGTACCGAAACCGGCTCGCGCTCTCCTTCCTCACGGAAAATTCCGGAATGTTCCGCGCCGAATTATACGGCACGCCCATAGGGTACGGAAGCGTCTTCGAGGAATCATCGGACTATGGCCCTCTGACCACGGTGGATTACTACGTGCCCCCCGCACTCCGCGGCAGGGGATACGGCACCGCGATACTCCGGGCCCTTATCGCCTACGCAAGAGCCGAAACTGCCGACAGGGAGCTGTACGCCTATGTCCATAGGAACAACCGGGCGTCCCTTGCCGTACTACAGTCCTGCGGGTTTCAGATCATCCGAAACAGCGACCCGCTTCTCATGCGAAATCCATAGTCTCAAAGAATGGCTGCACGACACAAGTTCATGCAGCCATTTTCATTCTTGTTTCAATATCAAACCGGATCAGTTGGTGGGCAGCTGCACGTTGGCCATGGAATCGCGCAGCGAGCCGTAGGCAATGATCAGGAACACAATGCCGATGATGCAGGCGACGATGCCGAGAGCCATGCAGACCCATTTCTGTTTCTGGAAGGAGCGGAATGCGACGTAACCACCCATGACCGCCGCAAGGACCTGGAACAGGAACCAGTCGGACATTGCGATTCCGATGCCCGCGAACAAAAGTGAGAAGATCGCCAGAGTGCTCTCCAGTCCGAGGTCTTCCTTCTCATGCTTCATCAGATCGACGTCGAGAAGCACGCTGACATCCTTCTTGAGCTCCTCCGGGGAAGCCTTCTTATGAACATCGCTGATGACATCCTCCAGCCAGTTGCTGAACTCGCCCTTCAGGCTCTTGTGGATCATATCCAGTTCCAACGGATCCTCTATGGGAAGAATATCCTTCACCATGAGGACAAACCGCATATTCGTCTCTAACGGATCTGCGTCACCGCTTCGCTCGGTCAGGTTTCCGAACGATACGAACATATCGTGCTCCCCGTCATCCGGCCACATAAAATACTTCTCTACGATGGCGCGCAGACGTTCCGAGAGCGACTGCAGGTACAGCTTTACATTATCCTTTTTCATATCGGCGTTCAGATCGTGGAAGGTGAGCACCTCCTTGTTCCACATGGCGGCCATGTGGATCTGAACTGCATTTTTGCGTTGAGACATCGGGCTTACGACAAGTTCCAGCGTATCCTCTCCAATGATGCACTGCTCGTGCGGCCATGCGGTTCCGAAGAACATGTCCCTCGGCATGACGCACTGACCCATAACAACCTTGACGCTCATAACACTCTCTCCTCTCTCCTCTTCGACCCGTGACAGCACGGAAATCGACTGTCTGCGTATAGTAATATTCTAACGAATAAGGCCTAAAAAAGCAAGCGAAAAAACGGCTGTTACACCAAAAATACGGTCTCTCCGGCGCGCCTTTTCCGATTCCCCGTAAAATCCGTTCCTTCTCCGAAAAATGATTGACACATCCACCCGATTTTATTACAATGATTCTGTATGCGCTGCGGCTCTGTCAGCGCCGGCGGAAACGGATCCCAACACCGCGATCCGCCGAATAATAACAAAGGAGTGTTTCTATGAGTGATACCTGTGTAACCCTGCATGACGGCGGCATTTTCCTTGTGGACGGCGTTCCCTCCGCGAGCTCTTCCGTCTCCGCAGAGGAAGCCCGCAAGGCTACCATTGCCTACCGCATTCTGTCGGCTCACAACACGTCCGGAGACGACAACAAACTGAAGATAAAATTCGACGCCATGGTGTCCCACGACATCACCTATGTCGGCATCATACAGACGGCGCGCGCCAGCGGACTCAAGGAGTTCCCGCTTCCTTACGCCATGACCAACTGCCACAACAGTCTCTGTGCTGTCGGCGGTACCATCAACGAGGACGACCATGTCTTCGGTCTTTCCGCTGCGAAGAAATTCGGCGGCATCTATGTTCCCGCGAACCAGAGCGTTATCCACTCCTACGCCCGTGAGGAGCTCTCCGCCTGCGGCAACATGATCCTCGGTTCCGACTCTCACACCCGCTACGGCGCACTCGGCACCATGGGTGTCGGCGAGGGCGGTCCCGAGCTTGTAAAGCAGCTTCTCAACAACACCTGGGATCTCAACATGCCCGAGGTTGTACTGGTTTATCTGACCGGTACCCCGAAGAAGGGAATCGGTCCTCACGACATTGCCCTTGCACTTGTCAAGGAGACCTTTGCCAACGGTTTCGTGAAGAACCGCGTGCTCGAATTTGTCGGCCCCGGCGTAAAGAATCTTCCGATCGACTTCCGCAACGGTATCGACGTCATGACCACCGAGACCACCTGTCTCTCGTCCATCTGGGAAACCGATGAGATCACGCAGAAGCATTACATTGCACACGAGCGTCCGGAGTGCTACAAGAAGCTCGCTCCCGGCAGCGTTGCATACTACGACCGGTTCATTACCATCGACCTTGACAAGGCAGAGTCCATGATCGCTCTTCCGTTCCATCCCTCCAACGCGTACACGATCCACGAGTTCGTTGCCAACGCGGACGAGATCCTCGCAGGGGTTGAGGCGGAGGCTGCGGCGAAGTTCAAAGGCCACAAGTACGACCTCCGCAGCAAAGTGCGTGACGGCAAGGTCTACGCGGACCAGGGTGTTATCGCCGGCTGCTCCGGCGGTCTGTTCGACAACATCGATGAGGCTGCTGCGATCCTCAAGGATAAGCACTGCGGCAACGGGTATTTTTCGTTAAATGTCTATCCCACCAGCGTTCCGGTAAGCCTCGAGCTCACCAAGACCGGTGCTACCGCGGAGCTGCTCAAGGCCGGCGCCATCATCAAGCCGTCCTTCTGCGGGCCGTGCTTCGGCGCAGGAGACGTTCCCGCCAACGACGGTCTCTCCATCCGTCATACGACGCGTAACTTCCCGAACCGTGAGGGTTCGAAGCCGTCCGACGGGCAGCTGGCAGGCGTTGCCCTTATGGATGCGAGAAGCATCGCTGCAACGGCAGCCAACGGCGGCGTGATCACCGCTGCAACCGACATCGATTACGAGGTACCGAACCACGAATACCATTTCGACAAGACCGTGTACCGCAACCGCATCTACTACGGATTCGGCAAGGCCGATCCGAATGCGGAGCTGATCCTCGGTCCCAACATCACCGACTGGCCTTCCATGGAAGCCCTCACCGACAACATGCTTGTGAAGCTTGCCGCTGTGATCCGTGACCCGGTGACCACCACCGACGAGTTGATCCCTTCCGGTGAGACCAGTTCCTACCGAAGCAACCCGCTTCGTCTTTCCGAGTTTGCACTCTCCCGCCGCGTTCCCGAGTATGTGGGCCGCAGCAAGGAAATCCATAAACTCGACCTGGAAAGACGTGACGGCGGTGCTCCCGAGGAGCTTGTGAAGGTGCTCGGCAACTTCGGCGACGCGAACGCACTTCTTCGCAACACCCAGTTTGGTTCCTGTGTCTTCGCCAACAAGCCCGGCGACGGTTCCGCCCGCGAGCAGGCGGCATCCTGCCAGAAGGTGCTCGGAGGCTATGCGAACATCTGCTACGAGTATGCAACCAAGCGCTACAGAAGCAACTGTATCAACTGGGGTATCCTGCCCTTCACCCTTCCCGAGGGAGCGGATTTTCCGTACGAGGACGGTGACTACGTCTTCATCCCGGATGTTCGGGCCAAGATTGCAGCAGGGGATACCGATTTTCCGGCGAAGGTCCTCACGAAGGACGGCGCCATCAGCGATATTACGCTTCAGATCATCGGCCTCACCCCCGAGGAGAAGACCATCATCCTCGACGGCTGCCTGATCAACTACTACGCAGAGCAGAACAAGAAAGCTTGAATCACCATATAAAGGAGGCACCATGAACAAGATTTCCATGACCACCCCCCTCGTCGAGATGGACGGCGACGAGATGACAAGGATCCTTTGGCAAATGATCAAGGACGAGCTGATCCTTCCCTTCGTCGACCTGAAGGCGGAGTACTACGACCTCGGCCTTGTAAAGCGCGAGGAAACCAAGGACCAGATCACTCTTGACGCAAGCTACGCCGCGAAGAAATACGGCGTTGCCGTCAAATGTGCCACCATCACCCCGAACGCACAGCGCGTCACGGAGTACAATCTTTCGCAGATGTGGAAGAGCCCTAACGGCACCATCCGTGCGATTCTTGACGGTACCGTGTTCCGCGCTCCCATCATGATCGATTCCATCAAGCCCAATGTACGCACCTGGGAGAAGCCCATCACCATTGCCCGTCACGCGTATGGCGACGTGTACAAGAACACCGAATTCCGCATCCCCGGCAAGGGCAAGGCGGAACTCGTCTTCACCGGTGAGGACGGAACCGAGATGCGTGAGACCGTATACGATTTCGAGTGCCCCGGCGTTCTTCAGGGCATGTACAACAAGGACACTTCCATCGAGTCCTTTGCCCGCAGCTGCTTTGAGTACGCTCTCTCCGTGAAGCAGGATCTCTGGTTCTCCACCAAGGATACCATCAGCAAGAAGTACGATCACCGCTTCAAGGACATCTTCCAGGAGATTTATGACAACGAGTACAAGGAGAAGTTTGAAGCCGCAGGCATCACATATTTCTACACCCTGATCGACGACGCTGTTGCCCGCGTTATCCGCAGCAAGGGCGGCTTCATCTGGGCCTGCAAGAACTACGATGGCGATGTGATGAGCGATATGGTTTCCACCGCTTTCGGCTCCCTTGCAATGATGACCAGCGTTCTTGTGAGCCCCGACGGAAACTTTGAGTACGAGGCTGCTCACGGCACCGTAACCCGCCACTACTACCGCTACTTAAAGGGCGAGGAGACATCCACGAACCCCGTGGCAACTATCTACGCATGGTCCGGCGCTCTCCGCAAGCGCGGCGAGAAGGATGGCCTTGCCGACCTCGTACGATATGCCGACGCCCTTGAGGCAGCCGTTATGAAAACCCTGAACGACGGCATCATGACCAAGGACCTTGCAGGTATGGTCAGCGAAGGCTACCCCGTAAAGGCAGTCAATTCCGCAGATTTCATCGCAGCGATCCGCGAACGCCTAACGGCACTTCTTGCAGACTGATACAACTAACAAAACATAATACTATAATCATAACCACCCGTCTAACGGGTGGTTTGCTCGCCCCTATAAGGGGTCGTTACCGGCCAGCGCCTAAAGGCGCTGGCTTTCACGTTGTTCAAGCCTTATTGCCTTTGACTCGTCGCCGCCCTTGAAAGGGCGTTCGTAA
>JAGCVY010000069.1 GCA_017962105.1 Lachnospiraceae bacterium | reverse complement strand
GCCCGAACCGGAACCCGAGCCGGAGCCTGAGCCGAAGCCCGAACCGGAACCCGAGCCGGAGCCGGAACCCGACCCTGAGCCGGAGCCCGAACCGGAGCCCGAGCCGGAGCCCGAGCCGGAGACGGAACCCGAACCGGAGCCCGAGCCCGAACCGGAGTCGGAACCTGAGCCGGAGCCTGAACCGGAGCAGGAACCGGACCCCGAACCGATTGAGCAGCCAATCGAGAAGGAAGAACCCGTAGATTCGCCCAAGACTGCCGATAGCGCTTCGGTTATGGCATGGATATTTTTCGCCGCTATGACTTCAATTCTGTCCGCTGTTGTGGTAAAATGTCGGGGAAAACACAAAGCTGTGTAACCGGCATTTCCCGATAGGGAAGACAGATAAGACACAGTGACGGTATTATCGCACAGGAAAGGAGGCGCAGATGCAGAACAACATCATCGATAAGGAAATCGGCGCCATCGTCGGAAATATCCTTGCGGATTACAAGGAGAACCGGTCCATCGACAAGCTGGATCTGTTCCGGCAGCCGCAGAAAGACATGATCATCAGCGTGCTGCAGAAACTGATCCGGATTATCTACCCGGGCTATTTCCGCGACGGTTCGCGCAAGTTCTACAATTTGGAAAATGACTACTCCGTACAGATTGAGGATGCGGTTTTCTGTCTGAACAAGCAGATTGCACGTGCGCTTCCGTATGCGGAGCGGTTCGCCGGCAAATCCCCGGAGGATCCTGAGGTGGAAGCCGAGGCGCAGAAGCTCACGGTTTCGTTCTTCCGCAGGCTTCCGGCCATCCGCGAGTACGCGGAAGGGGACCTGGAGGCGTTTTACGACGGAGACCCCGCGGCGAAGTTCCGCGAGGAGATTATTCTGTGCTATCCCGGAGCGTACGCCATCACGGTGTACCGCGTGGCGCATGAGCTGTTCCGTTTGGACGTTCCGCTGATCCCCCGGATCATGACGGAGCATGCGCACTGGCAGACCGGTATCGATATTCATCCCGGCGCCACCATCGGACGCAATTTCTTCATCGACCACGGCACCGGTATCGTCATCGGTGAGACGACGCTCATCGGCGACAATGTGAAGATTTATCAGGGCGTGACCCTCGGTGCGCTCTCGACCAAGGGCGGACAGAAGCTCCGCGGAAAGCGCCGTCATCCCACGATCGAGGATGATGTGGTCATCTATGCGGGAGCATCCATTCTGGGCGGGGAGACCGTCATCGGCAAGGGCAGTATCATCGGCAGTAACGCGTTTATTACGAAGCCGATCGCCCCGGGGACCCGCGTGAGCATCAAGAACCAGGAGATGACCATCAAGGACATCGGCGGTTCGACAACAGCAATCAAAAAGACGGAACTGGAGCAGGACGACAACTGGTTCTGGATTATCTAAGGAGGGGTTATCATGAACAGAATTACGGAAGAACTGCAGAAGGCAGGAACATTTTTCATCGCAACGGTTGAGGGTGACCAGCCCCGCGTGAGACCGTTCGGTGCGGTTGCGGAGTTCGAGGGAAAGACATACATCTGCACGAACAACACGAAGGCGTGCTATGCGCAGATGCTGGCGAATCCGAAGACGGAGATCAGCGCTTCGGGCTCAGACGGAACATGGCTTCGCATCTCCGGCGAGCTGGTTCGCGATGACCGTGATGAGGCCAGAGCTGCAATGCTCGAGGCAAATCCCGGACTCGGCATGATGTATCATGTCGGCGACGGGATCTTCGAAGTTCTTTACCTGACCAACGTCACCGGCAAGAAGTTCTCCTTCACGGCAGCGCCGGAAGAGCTGGCATAAGCAGGGGACTTTGCTTCGGCAGATGATTGATCGGAAATGGTAAGGCCGGCAGTAAAACGAAAACCTGCCGGCCTTTTTCAACGAGGTTTTGCGGATTATGAAGTCAAGCAGTAAAACAGAAAGCCCCCGCAAGAGAAAACAGCGGGCCGAGGAGATCGTAAGACGTCTCCGTGCAGAGTATCCGGACACGCACTGCACGCTTGCGTACGACGAGGCGTGGAAGCTTCTGGTGAGCGTGCGGCTGGCAGCGCAGTGCACGGACGCGAGAGTGGATCAGATTACGCCGGTGCTGTACGGGCATTTTCCGACAATCGAGGCGCTTGCGGACGCTTCGGAGGATGCCATTGAAGAGATTGTCCGGCCCTGCGGCCTCGGAAGGAGCAAGGCGCGGGATATCAAGGCGTGCATGACCATGCTTCGGGATGTGTACGGGGGCGTTGTCCCCGACACGATGGAGGAGCTTCTGAAGCTGCCTGGAGTCGGACGGAAGAGCGCGAACCTTGTGATCGGCGACATCTACGGGAAGCCCGCGATCGTGACGGATACCCACTGCATTCGGCTGGCGAACCGAATGGGGCTTGTGGACGGGGAGCGGGATCCCCATAAAGTGGAGAAGGCCCTTTGGCAGCTGATCCCACCGGAGGAGAGCAACGATTTCTGCCATCGCATGGTCGACCACGGGAGGGCGGTGTGCACCGCGAGGACGGCACAGCCGCATTGCGAGGCCTGCTGCATCGCCGACATTTGTCCCCGGAAAATCTGAATCGCATATTTAATAACGCAATATGTCAATAACGTTGACAGACCACCACATTTTGTTGTACTATTGCTGTAGTACAACACTATATGTGGTGGTTTTCACATTAAAAAAGGCGTTATTTAACGTTTTCGGGTTTACAAAGAAAACGAGAAATGATAATATCAAATCCAGTGAGGATTTTTTCTCCGTGTTAGCAAAAACTATCATTCGAGGAGGTTGTTATGAAACTGATCTACAAGGTTGATGAGAAGCCGCAACCGATAGGTGCGCTGTTGATCTTCGCACTCCAGCAGTTGCTCGCGATCATGTCGGCCACGCTGCTTGTGCCGATTATTGTAGGCCATGACATGGATCCTGCTGCCGCATTGTTCGGTGCAGGTATCGGTACCATCGTGTACGTGTTGTTCACCAAGCGGAAGAGCCCGGTATTCCTGGGATCCTCCTTTGCATTCCTCGGTTCTATGGCAGCGGCATTTGCCGGCGGAGTATCGATGGCAGTCGGATATTTCGGATTGCTTCTCGGTGCGGTGCTTGCCGGTCTTGTGTATGTCGCAATTGCCCTGATTGTCAAATTCTGCGGTGTTGCCTGGATTGACAAGCTGATGCCGGCGGTCATCATCGGACCGACCGTTGCCATCATCGGACTTTCCCTGGCCGGCAACGCGGTCAGCAACCTCTCCAGCCCCGTGCAGACCACGACGGTTGTTGAGGAGAAAACCTATGAAGCTGAGTACGATCCCGGTATGACTCATGCCGGTCTGTACATTCTTGCCAAGAACAATGTCGACCCCGATTCGGTCAAGGAATTTGTTCCGCAGGAAGGTGAGGACAGCGAGCATGTTGTCTTCAAGAAGGATGAGAACGGCAATGTGATCACCGATGCGAAGACCGGTAAGAGAATCGGCGTGATCACGGTGAAGCAGGAAGTGGTGCAGCCCTCAGGCATGAACGGATATCTCTGCCTGATCTGCGGTTTGGTAACTTTAGCCGTTACGATGCTCTGCTCGGTATACGGCAAGAAGACCACCAAACTGATCCCGTTCATCATCGGTATCCTTGCAGGATACGTGCTTGCCTTCGGTTTCACGGCGATCGGCTGGCTTACGGAAAATGATTCCTGGGTCATCATCGATATTGAGCATTTCACGAAATTGTGGCATGACGGTGACAATGTCAAGGTAAGCCTCGGAACGTTCCTAACGTATCCGAAATTCTCGTTCCTGACGGCCTACAAGGCATTTTCCGAAGAGATCACGGCTACCTACTTCGTACAGATCTTCGCGGCATATGTGCCCGTTGCATTCGTAGTATTCGCAGAGCACCTTGCAGACCACAAGAACATCTCCTCGATTATTGAAACCGACCTCCTCAAGGAGCCCGGCCTGCATCGCACGCTTCTCGGCGACGGTGTCGGTTCCATGGTCGGCGCATTCTTCGGCGGCTGCCCGAACACGACCTACGGCGAGTCCATCGGCTGTGTGGCTATCACCGGAAATGCTTCCGTCTGGACGATCGTTACGGCGGCGCTTATGGCGATGATCGTATCGTTCCTGTCCCCGTTCGTGGCATTCCTGTCCTCGGTTCCGAACTGCATCATCGGCGGCGTCTGCATGGCCCTGTACGGATTCATCGCAGTCTCCGGTCTTAAGATGCTTCGCGGCATCGACCTCGGCGAGAACCGCAACCTGTTCGTTGTTTCGGTCATCCTGATTGCCGGTATCGGCGGTCTGACCCTTACCTTCGGTCAGGTTTCCATCACCCCGATCGCATGCGCACTCATCCTCGGTATCCTTACGAACCTGATGATGAAGAAAGCGGACGCTCCTGCTGACAATACGGCGGAGAAACGCGAGAAAGAGTAAGACATATCCTTCTGAAGAAGGAGCCGGCACAGAACCTGTCTGTGCGAAACAAAGCTGATACGAAATGAAAAAGACCGGAAAGGACGATTCCTTTCCGGTCTTGCTTTGCCTTAACTTCAATTGTCTTCGCTTGCGGAAGGCTCCGCATCCGGTTCGGCAGCACTATCCCCGGCATCTTGTACAACGTTGTACTTCCGGCTCATCTTACGATACAGAAGCCAACCGAGCGGCTGGATTGACAGCGGGATCAAAATGCACAGGATGATCCAGATGGCGAATCCGATTTTCGCACCCCGCGGCGTACATACGCGAATCGGGAGAAACTCATTGGTGGGACCGAGCAAGATGCCTCCGACCCGGTTGTTCTCAATCCGGAAGGAAAGACTGTTTCCGGTTCCGATGTAGTATCCAAGTTGAACACTATCGGGGAATTCCTGATAAAAATCCGGCCAGACAACGGCATGCTGGTCAAGCCCGAAGGAATCCGATGTGATATACTTGGTGGAACAGGAATGGAAGACTTCGTTGTTTCCGTACCCGGCAAAGGAAATGTAGGTGAAGTTTCGGAGCGTACGGGCCAGTTTGATAGTATGATCGGTGTTCCTGTCCGAGGAATCCTGCTTGGAGGAGTTTTCCTCCAAATACTCGCGAAACGTCTGCTTACGGAAGAAAAACCGCCCTGGTGCGAAGGCCAGTCCGTCGGTGCGCAGGCCCGCGAAAAAGACCGCAAGCCAAAGCAGGGTAAGAATGACGATGCGGATGATCATTTTCCGACGCCATTCCTTGAAAAAGGAAGCCTGACGAAGCGGTTCGGTGAGTTCCCGAAGGTACGGACCCGTCCGCTTTTGAAGGCTTGGGATCACGCTCCACGCGATACGGAAGATGGCGAACAACACCAGAAACAGGATCAGTCCGAAGGTTTCCTGTTCGGATGCATTGTTCATCTCCACATCCATGAGCAGCAGCCCGATCCCGGCGGCCAGAAGAGAAAATGTCCATATGAAGCATCGTTTCAGCCGAGAGCGGCCTTCTGCGAGTGCTTCTTCATGCCCCGCCCACTCCTCGTCGGTAAGCTTGGCTTTGGCACTGAAATAGGAGAGCAGCACATGGACAATCCCTGCCAGCCATACGGTCCACGCCAGACCCTGGACGATCGCGTACAGCACATAGGCAGCCTGATTGTAATTGCTTGTTTTGTAAGATTCCGGCGGCGTATACGCAAAATGAGAACACGCCCGCAGAAGAATTGCTGCCAGGAACGCTCCGACAGTGATGATACACCCGATCAGGAACCGTGTGTTTACACTGTCCACAAGATGCTTAACCTGCTTGGACGATCGGTCGGAAACTGCCGGGCGGTTGTCCTCGTCGGGACTGTTCCGCTGGCCCCGCAGCAGCTCGTCCGTGGTCACGCCGAAGATATCGGCGATGACCGGAAGAAGAGGCAGGTCCGGATAGTTTTCGTCGCGCTCCCATCGGCTGATGGCCTTGTCGGACACATTGAGCCGTTCCGCAAGATCCTTCTGCGTCATGCCGTTCGCCTTGCGAAGCGCTGACAGCAAAGAGCCAAAAGTTTTTCTTTCCATCTATGTAAATCCCCCCTTGGTTTTGCCGTCATTCTATCGTTGCGAGAGGGGAAAGTCCACCTCGCAGTCCGAAAATCACTCTCGTAGAGCGGGAATCCGGACATTTTCCGTGCTTTGACACGGGAATTCAGTACAGAGGGTTATGGGTTTGCCGGAAAATGTTCACTCATCCGCCTTGGTCTCGATACCCGGGTCGAAGGACGGCATCAGCTGCAGCTTGAAGAGATTGCGGCGATGCAGGCGGTCGATGCGCTCCTTGTCCTCGGCGCTGTCGATCTCGCCGGTGCGGATGTAGCGGTCAAGGGTTGCGTACGTAAAGCCGAGGTTGTCCTCGTCGGTCTTTCCGCACAGGCCGTCGGAAGGCTGCTTCTCGATCAGCTGTTCCGGAAGACCCACAAGACGGGCCATGGCCTTTACTTCCTGAACCGTCAGGTGGCTTAAGGGGCTGAAATCGCCCACGGAATCACCGTAGCGCGTCGAGTAGCCGACCCAGTCCTCCGAGAGGTTGCAGGTGTTGGCCACGCGGCCGTTGCAGCATTGGGAGACGCAGTACAAAGTCGACATGCGGAGACGGGGCGGGAGATTGACGCGCGCCTGCTCGGAGAGCGGCAGGTCCTCCGGGAGAGCGTTCACGATTCCCTGAAAGGCATCCTTGATGTTTACGACATAGTATTTGATGCCGAGATGCTCCACCAGCATATGGGAGTAGTCGATATCCGGCTGCTCGCCGTTTGGCATCAGCACGCCGATGACACGGTCCTTGCCGAGGGCTTCCACGCACATCGCAGCAACGATCGAACTGTCCTTGCCGCCGCTGATCCCGACGACTGCGTTGCAGTTCGGGCCGTTGTGGTCAAAGAAATCGCGAATCCACGCGACACACTGATCTTTCATCTTCAAAGCATCGAATTCCATGTTTTTTCCTCCTGTGTATCGGATTGGTCATGTTATGGTTAGTATCCTACCACAATTGCCGATTCCCTGCAATATACCCTTGTAATATCTTCCCCCGTGTGCTAACATTCGTTTTGGCCTGAAAACACGTCGGAAAATACAGTGCTTTCAGGCGGAAATCATTTGATCTGTCGAAAGAAAGGCACACCTGTGGTCAAGGTAGGGATCATCGCTCTTGCGACTTGTCTTACAATGATGATTGCGATCATGGCGAAACCGCGGATTACCATCCGGGGCATTGTTTTTGATACCTACCCGCTGGTGGCCGCAGCCGGCGTTATTGCGATCCTCTTAAGCGGCGGGCTGTCGCTTTCACAGTTCGGAACGGGGCTCACGGCGGACACCGCGGTGAATCCGATCAAGATTCTGGCACTTTTTTTCTCCATGACGTTTCTTTCCGTCTACCTTGACGAGGCGGGATTCTTTCATTATCTGGCCGGCCGGACACTCGCAAGGGCGGGCAGCGACCAGCGAAAGCTGTTGACCTCGCTGTTTGTCACGGTGTCGATCCTCACGGTGTTCACCTCCAACGACATCGTGGTGCTCACATTCACGCCGTTCATCGGGTATTTTACGAAGGCTGCGAAGATCAATCCGATCCCGTATCTGGTGACGGAGTTCATTGCGGCCAATACCTTCAGCATGATGTTTATCATCGGAAACCCCACGAATATTTACCTCGCCAGCGGCGCCGGGATTGATTTCCTTGCGTATGTCAGGGTGATGCTGATTCCCACATTGTGTGCGGGTATCGCCGTGTACGTCGTCATACGGCTTCTGTTCCGGAAGGCACTTGCGGTTCCGATGCACGGGGAGACCGGGGAGAGCAGGATCCGGCACAAACCTACGGTCGTGCTCGGGATGATCCACCTAAGCGTATGTACGGTCCTCCTGGCTGTCGCTTCCTACGTGAACCTGCCCATGTGGCGGATCGCGGTTTACTCCGCCGTCAGCCTGATCGTGTGCACCTGCGTCATGAATGTCATCACAAAGCGCGGTCCGAGACTTCTGTTCCGAAGCCTGCACCGCCTTCCGTGGCTTTTGGCACCTTTTGTGTTGTCCATGTTCGGGCTTGTTCTTGCGATGAACCAAAGCGGCCTCTCCGGCCGTATCGCGGAGCTTCTGTCCCACGGCAATCCGATCCTCACCTACGGCGTTGCCTCGTCCCTTGCGGCGAACATCATCAACAACATTCCCATGAGCGTGTTGTTCACGTCGCTTCTTTCGTACGGTTCGGCCCCGACAAGTGCGGTGTACGCAACCATCATCGGCTCGAACCTCGGCGCCTACCTGACGCCTGTGGGAGCCCTTGCCGGAATCATGTGGATGTCGCTTCTGAAGACGGTCGGGGTTGATTTTTCCTTCGGCAAATTCGTCTCCTACGGCGTGAGGATTGCCGTTCCGGCCATCGCCGCGGCACTGGCCGGACTGGCTGTTTCAACGATACTACTATTGTAGAATAGAACCATTTTCCGAGATACCAAAGGAAACCGTTACAGCGGTTTCCTTTTTGTTGGTTTCAAGAACCAAATAAACCCCCTGCTATGCAGGGGTGTTCCCAGTAAGCTTTAGCTTCAAGGAAAAAACCTCCTGGGGTATAATAAGTGCTGGTTCGCCAACCGCACAAAAAATACGAAGGAGGTTTTGCCCAAAT
>JAGCVY010000068.1 GCA_017962105.1 Lachnospiraceae bacterium | reverse complement strand
CGGGTGTTGATGATGTAGCTCACGTAGCCTGCGCGGATGGACTGCAGAACTTCGTCGCTGAGCTCGCTGGGCTTATGGCGGATCCTCGTGCGGATACCGTTTTCGCGAAGCACCTCGCCGGTCAGGGAGGTGGCCTCGATATTGAATCCCATCTCGTAGAAACGGCGGATGAGTGGCACAACCTCGTCCTTGTCCTCGTCGGCGACGCTGACTAAGACGGTGCCGTAGTTTTTCAGTGTGAGTCCGGAGGCGATCATCGCCTTGTACGCCGCGCGGTGGAGTTTCTCGTCGTAACCGATCGCTTCGCCGGTGGACTTCATTTCGGGCGAGAGGTAAGCGTCCATTCCGCGGAGCTTCGAGAAGGAGAATGACGGAACCTTCACGTAGAACCGCTTCTTCTCCGGCGGGTACAGGAAGTTGATTCCCTGCTCCTCGAGGGAGTGCCCCAGGATGGCTCTGGTACCGATGTCCGCAAGACTGTATCCGGTGGCTTTCGAGAGGAACGGAACCGTTCTCGAAGAGCGCGTGTTAACCTCGATAATGTATACTTTTTCATTCTGGTCGACAATGAACTTGAGGTTGAACAGGCCGACGATCACGATGCCCAGACCAAGCATCTCGGTGTAGTGAAGGATCGTCTTCTTCACGCCCTCGGAGAGGGTGTAGGGCGGGTATACGCTCATGGAGTCGCCGGAGTGCACGCCGGTGCGCTCTACAAGCTCCATAATGCCCGGAACAAACACTTTCTTACCGTCGCAGACGGCGTCGACCTCCACCTCCTTACCGCGGATGTAGCGGTCCACGAGAACGGGCTTATCCGGCGCGATCTCCACGGCGGTGTGCAGGTACTCGCGAAGCGCTGATTCCTTGGAGACGATCTGCATCGCACGGCCGCCTAAGACGAAACTCGGGCGGACTAAAACGGGATAGCCGATGGCAGCGGCAGCGGCAACGCCTTCCTCGATGCTGGTCACGGCCTGACCCTTCGGCTGCGGGATTCCCAGAGAGAGCAGCAGGTGCTCAAACTGGTCGCGGTCCTCCGCACGGTCGATGGCCGCGCAGTCCGTACCGATGATCTTCACGCCACGCTCTGCAAGGGAGTCCGCGAGGTTGATGGCGGTCTGTCCGCCGAGGGTTGCAATGACGCCCTCCGGATTCTCAAGGTGGATGATGTTCATCACGTCCTCGGTGCAGAGGGGCTCAAAATACAGCTTGTCGGAGCAGGTGTAATCGGTGGACACCGTCTCCGGATTGTTGTTGATGATAATGGCCTCGTAGCCGGCTGCACGGATGGTCTTCACGGCGTGCACGGTGGAGTAGTCGAACTCGACGCCCTGGCCGATACGGATCGGGCCGGAGCCCAGCACGACGATCTTCCGCCGGTCGGAGATGACGGACTCATTTTCCGTCTCATAGGTCGAGTAGAAGTACGGCACGTAACTGTCAAACTCCGAGGCGCAGGTGTCGATCATCTTGTACACCGGCTGAATGCCCTCGCGCTTCCGGATGTCGGCAACCTCGCGCTCCGTGAGATTCCAAAAGTTTCCGATCGCACGGTCGGCAAATCCCATCCGCTTCGCCTCGTAGAGCACGCGGGTATCGCCCACGGAAGCGGCGAGTTCACGCTCCATTGCGACGATGTTGCGGATTTTCCGAAGGAAGAACCGGTCGATGGCGGTGGCGTCGGCGATGGTGTCGATGCTTACGTCACGGCGCAGAAGCTCCGCGATGGCGTAGATGCGGTCGTCCGTGCCGATGCGGATGTAGGCGAGAAGTTCGTCGTCGGAAAATGTGTCGAACTTCGCCATATGAATGTGGTACATGCCGATCTCCAGCGAACGGATGCCCTTTAAGAGGCTCTCCTCGAAGGTGCGGCCGATGCTCATGGCCTCGCCGGTAGCCTTCATCTGGGTGGAGAGGGAGTTGTCCGCGTCGGCGAATTTGTCGAAGGGGAACCGGGGCATCTTCGTGACCACGTAGTCGAGTGCAGGCTCGAAGGATGCCGGGGTGTTTGCGAGGGCAATCTCGTCGAGGGTCATGCCGATGCCGATCTTCGCGGAGACGCGGGCGATCGGGTAACCGCTGGCCTTGGACGCCAGGGCGGAAGACCGGGACACGCGGGGGTTGACCTCGATCAGGTAGTATTGGAAGGACTTCGGATCGAGCGCGAACTGAACGTTGCATCCGCCTTCAATCTTGAGGGCGCGGATGATCTTCAGGGCGCTGTCGCGAAGCATGTGATATTCCTTGTTGGTCAGCGTCTGGGACGGGCAAACGACGATGGAGTCGCCGGTGTGGATACCGACGGGGTCGAGGTTTTCCATGTTACAGACGGTGATGGCGGTGTCATTCTTATCGCGGATAACCTCGTACTCAATCTCCTTGAATCCCTTGATGCTCTTTTCAATCAGCACCTGGCGTACCGGAGAGAGGGAGAGGGCGTTCCGGAGCATCGGAATGAATTCCTCCTCGTTGTCCGCGAAACCGCCGCCGGTTCCGCCGAGGGTAAATGCCGGACGAAGCACCACAGGGTAGCCGATCTCCGCGGCGATGCGGATACCGTCCTCCTCGTTGGTGGCGATGTCGGAGGGAAGCACGGGCTCGCCGAGTTCCTCGCACAGTTCCTTGAAGAGCTCACGGTCCTCCGCGCGCTCGATGGAAGAGGAGTCGGTTCCTAACAGTTCCACGCGGCATTCCGCGAGGACGCCCTTCTTCTGCAGCTGCATCGCAAGGTTAAGACCGGTCTGTCCGCCGATGCCCGGAAGCAGTGCGTCGGGGCGCTCGTAGCGGATGATCTTGGCGATAAACTCGAGAGTCAGGGGTTCCATGTAGACCTTGTCGGCGATGGCCGTGTCGGTCATGATGGTTGCGGGGTTAGAGTTGCAGAGGATGACCTCGTAACCCTCCTCCTTGAGGGCAAGGCACGCCTGCGTTCCCGCATAGTCAAACTCGGCGGCCTGCCCGATGACGATCGGACCGGAGCCGATGATCAGTACTTTTTTGATGTCAGTTCTCTTCGGCATGGCTGGCCTCCATGAAACGGATGAATCGGTCGAACAGGTATGCGCTGTCCTGCGGTCCCGGCGAGCTCTCCGGGTGGTACTGCACGCTGAACGCAGCGTCCTTCTCGCAGCTGACGCCCTCGATGGTGTTGTCGAGGATGTTTTTGTGCGTGACCGCTAACGGCGTGTCCGCAAGGCTTTCCTCCGAAACCGCATAGGAGTGGTTCTGGGAGGTGATCTCGATGCGGCCGGTGGCGAGATCCATCACGGGATGGTTGCCTCCGCGGTGGCCGAATTTCAGTTTGTATGTCTTTGCGCCGTAGGCAAGAGAGAGGATCTGATGCCCGAGGCAGATGCCGAAGATCGGAAGCTTTCCGATGAGCGCCTTCACGGCCGCAATGGTCTCCGGGACATCGGTGGGGTCGCCGGGGCCGTTACTAAGCATCACTCCGTCCGGCTTTATGGCAAGGATAGCAGCGGCGTCCGTGTTCCACGGGACCACCGTCACCTCACAGCCGCGGGCAAGGAGCGAGCGGAGAATGTTCCGCTTCATTCCGCAGTCGATGAGAACGACGCGGCGGAGCGCTCCGACATTTTCCGAAGGGGTATATGTTGTGATCTCTCGGCAGGAGACGCGGGACACGGCGTCGTTCGGAAGAGCGGCGTCACGGATGATCGCAAGGCCTTCCGCAAGCGTCGTCTGCGGGGTGGTGATCAATACTTTGCGGGAGCCTAAGTCGCGGATGGAGCGGTTGAGTTTTCTCGTGTCCACCCCGCTTACTCCAGGAATCCCGAAGCGCTTCATAACGCTTCCCAAGGTCTCCTCGCTTCGGAAGTTGGAGGGCTCGTCGTTGTACTCCCGGACGATCAGCGCACCGATGGTGGGCGTGCCGGTCTCATAGTCGTCCGCAGCCATTCCGTAGTTGCCGATCAGGGGGTATGTCATGACCACCGCCTGGTCGGTGTAGGACGGGTCGGAGAGGATCTCCTGGTAGCCGACCATCGAGGTGTTGAAGACAAGCTCCAAAACCGCATCGCCGTCGGCACCGAAGCCGTAGCCCAGGTACTCCGTACCGTCTTCCGTAATGATTTTCCGGTCAAATTCGCGTATCATGGTTTCGACCTTTCGCAGTGCGGCGTTCACGGCCGCAGTATGATTTTTTTTATGTTACAGCCGGAAATGATTATAATCATTTCCGACTTTCTTGTAAACTGCCGAACACGGTGATTCCGTATTTTTTCAAAGTTTTTTCACGGAAAATGGCTCCGCGGTCCCGCTTGGGTTTTCCACGGGATGTCATCGCTCCGAGAGCTTTTGCTCGAACCGGTCCTTTCTGGTGTCCGACGGGACCGGAGTAGGGTAGGAACCGTCGAAGCAGGCGCTGCAGATATTCGTGCTTCCACACAGCCCCGGAAGCTCGTCCACCGGCAGATAGCCGAGGGTGTCCACGCCGATCATCTCCGCGATCTCCTCCACGGTATGCCGGCATGCGATCAGGTTGTCCTCGGAGTCCACGTCGGTGCCGTAGTAGCAGGGATGCAGGAAGGGCGGTGCCGTGACCCGCATGTGGATTTCCTTTGCCCCGGCTTCCCGGAGCATCCGCACGATATGGGCGCAGGTGGTGCCGCGTACGATGGAGTCGTCGATCAGCACGATCCGCTTGTCCCGAACGGTCTCCTCCACGGCGGCAAGCTTGATCTTCACGGCGTCCATCCGGCCGGAGGGCTTGATGAAGGTGCGTCCGATGTATTTGTTTTTGATGAGGCCGATCCCGTAGGGGATTCCGGAGGCTCTGGCGTAGCCGATGGCGGCGTCCAGACCCGAATCCGGAACGCCGATGACAATGTCGGCTTGGGCAGGATGCGCGTCCGCCAGAATCTCTCCTGCGCGGACGCGCGCAGCGTGCACGGAAACTCCGTCGATCACGGAGTCCGGTCTCGCAAAATAGATGTACTCAAAGATACAGTGCCGCACCGGCGTCGTCTGGCAATGCTCCCTGCGGGAGATCACGCCGTCACGGCTGAAGACGAGCATTTCCCCGGGCTCCACATCCCGGATCGGCGTCGCGCCGACGGCATGCAAAGCACAGGTCTCGGAGGCAACCACGTAGGTGCCGTCAGGGGTCTGTCCGTAGCACAGCGGCCGGAATCCGTGCGGATCCCGGATGCAGATGAGCTTCTGGGCGGACATGACAATGAGGGAAAATGCTCCCTGAAGAGAAGCAACCGCCCGGCTCACCGCGTCCTCGATGGAGGGGCTTAACAGCCGCTCCTTGGTCACGAGATAGGCGATGATCTCGGTGTCGCTGGTGGTATGGAAGATCGCTCCCGTCAGTTCGAGAGCGGACCGCAGTTCCGCGGCGTTGCTGATGTTTCCGTTGTGGGCGATGGCCATCCGCCCCTTCTGGTGGTTGACCTCAATGGGCTGCACGTTGCTCCGGCCGGAACCGCCGGTTGTGGCATAGCGCGTGTGGGCAACCGCCATGGTGGCGTCCGGGAAGGAGGAGAGGATCTCTTTCGGGAAAACATCGCTGACGAGACCGGTATCCTTGTGCGAGACGAAGACACCGTCGTCATTAACGACGATACCGCAGCCCTCCTGACCGCGGTGCTGCAGGGCGTAAAGCCCGTAGTACGCCATCTCGGCCACCGGCTCCGGGTCCTTTGCAAAGACGCCGAAGACGCCGCATTCCTCATGAAGTTTCTGATCATTCCACATGGTATCCATCGATATTATCCTCAAAGCACATGATTCATTTCGCAGATCCGGCGATGCCGGAAAACTCAGGCTCTCTGACTCTCGATCGCCGCCTTGATAAATCCGGCGAACAACGGATGCGGCCGGTTCGGGCGGGACTTGAACTCCGGATGGAACTGTACGCCCACATAGAACGGACGCTCCTTAAGCTCCACGGTCTCCACCAGAAGTCCGTCAGGGGAGAGACCGCTTAAGGTAAGTCCGGCCTTCTCCATGGCCTCGCGGTAATCGTTGTTGAACTCGTAGCGGTGGCGGTGACGCTCGCTGATGTGGAGGGAGCCGTAGCACCGTTCCATCGTGGTTCCCGCCTTGATCTCGCACGGGTAAGCGCCGAGGCGGAGAGTGCCGCCCTTGTCGATATCCTGGCTCTGGCCGGGCATGAAATCGATGACCTTATCCTTGCACTGCTCGTCAAATTCGCCGGAGTTTGCGTTTGCGATCTGCAGAACATACCTTGCGTACTCGATGACCATGATCTGCATTCCGAGACAGATGCCGAAGCAGGGCACGTTGTTTTCCCTCGCATACCTGGCGGCGAGGATCATGCCCTCGATGCCGCGGTCGCCGAAGCCGCCCGGAATGATGATCCCGCCGAGGCCCGCCAAAACGTCGTTTACGGTATCCTTCGTGATTCCCTCGGAGTCGATCCAGCGGATATCCACGTGGGCGTTGTTGATGTAGCCCGCATGACGCAGTGCTTCCGCCACGGAGAGATAGGCGTCGTGGAGGCCGACGTACTTGCCCACAAGGCCGATGGTGACATTTTCCGTGCGGGTCTTGATCCGCTCCACCATGTCGGTCCACTCGGCAAGGTTGGGTTCCGGCGCGTCGAGGCCGAGCTCACGGCACACAACTGATGAGAAGTTGGAGCGCTCCAGCATCAGAGGAGCCTCATACAGGTTCGGCAGCGTGATGTTCTCAATGACGCAATCAGGCTTGACGTTGCAGAAGAGGGAGATCTTCCGGAAGATAGATTCCTCCAACGGTTCATCGCACCGCAGCACGATGATGTTGGGGTTGACGCCCATTCCCTGCAGTTCCTTGACGGAATGCTGCGTCGGCTTCGACTTGTGCTCCTCGGAGCCGTGCAGGTAAGGGACCAGCGTAACATGAATGAAGAGGCTGTTCTCACGCCCGACTTCCAGGGAAATCTGGCGCACAGCCTCGATAAACGGTTGCGATTCGATGTCACCGATAGTACCGCCGATCTCGGTGATGACGACATCCGCGGAGGAGTGACGGCCGACATTGTAGACGAACTCCTTGATCTCGTTGGTGATGTGCGGGATAACCTGCACCGTGGAGCCGAGATACTCGCCACGGCGCTCCTTGTTAAGGACGTTCCAGTAAACCTTACCGGTCGTCAAGTTGGAGTACCGGTTCAGGTCCTCGTCGATAAAGCGCTCGTAATGTCCGAGGTCGAGGTCGGTTTCCGCGCCGTCCTCGGTCACGTAGACCTCGCCGTGCTGGTACGGGCTCATGGTGCCGGGGTCGACGTTGATGTAGGGATCGAGCTTCTGTGCGGCCACTTTTAAACCCCGGGCCTTCAGAAGACGTCCGAGGGACGCTGCGGTGATTCCCTTGCCGAGACCTGAGACAACGCCGCCGGTTACAAAGATGTATTTTGTCATGATGTTTCTCCTGCCTTTCCTGTTACCATGGTTTCGTTTCGCTATCCTGAAAAACGCAGTGACACGGTGGTGTTCCGTGTCCTTGCGGTAGTTCTGGTCAAAGTTTCGATCACTCGCCGCTGGCGCCGTAGTTGGAGAGCACGCGGGCCGACGGATCGTTGACGTTGCAGCCTTCCCACGACTTGTTCGGCATCCAGAAATCGACGATCATCTCCGCCTGGCCGGGGTAGTACTGCTCGAAGATTTCGCGGTACAGAAGCGACTCTTTGGTGAAGGGCTGTGCGTGGGTGTATTTTACGCGCTTCTCCTCGAACTCCTCATCGGTGTACTGCGATTCGGCGTACTCCTTTAGGTAGTCGACCATGGAGTGGCCTACCGCGTCGGAAAATGCGGCTTTCTGGCGCCACAGAATGGAATCCGGAAGGTAGTTAAGACCTTCGAAGGCGTGGCGGAGCAGGTATTTGCCCATGTTGTAGTGGTTGCGCTTCATCTCGGGATCGAGGCTCATCACGTAGCGGACGAAATCGAGATCGCCGAAGGGAACGCGGGCCTCCAAAGAGTTGACGCTGATGCAGCGGTCGGCGCGGAGCACATCGTACATGTGGAGCTCGCGGACACGCTTCTGGGCCTCCTCCTGGAACGCCTGTGCACTCGGCGCAAAGTCGGTGTATTTGTATCCGAAGATCTCGTCGGAGATCTCGCCGGTGAGAAGCACACGGATGTCGGTCTGCTCGTGGATCGCCTTGCACACCAGATACATGCCCATGCTGGCACGGATGGTGGTGATGTCGAAGGTGCCGAGAAGATGAATGACATCGGGGAGGGCGGAGATGACGTCCTCGGGGGTCATGAAGACCTCCGTGTGGTCAGCGCCGATATAGTCCGCAACCTGCTTCGCATACTTTAAGTCGATGGCGTCCTTGCTCATGCCGATGGCGAAGGTGCGGATCGGTGCGGTGCTCCGTCTTGCGGCGATCGCGCATACGAGAGAAGAATCCAGACCGCCGGAGAGAAGGAAACCGACCTTGGCGTCTGCCACAAGGCGCTTCTCAACGCCTGCGATCAGCTTCTCGCGGATCTTTCCGCAGGCGGTCTCCAGATCGTCCCCGCTGACATGACGGACGGCTGCGATATCCTCGTAACGATGGAACTCGCCGCCTTTCCAATAACAGCCGGGAGGGAAGGGAAGAATATGCTCACACATGCCGGTAAGGTTCTTCGGCTCGCTGGCGAAGATGATGGTACCGGCCTTGTCATAGCCATAGTAGAGGGGACGGATGCCGATCGGGTCGCGCGCCGCGATAAATTCCTGCGTCTTTCCGTCGTAGATGATGCAGGCAAACTCCGCGTCGAGGCGATGGAACATGTTCGTCCCGTACTCGCGGTACATCGGCAGAAGAATCTCACAGTCGCTGTCGGAGGTGAAGCGGTAGCCTTTTCGCTCAAGGCTGTCCCGTTCCTTCGCAAATCCGTACAGCTCGCCGTTGCACACAACGGCGTCGTCTCCAAGCGTGAACGGCTGCATGCCGCCGCTTGTCAGGTCCATAATTGCCAGCCGGTGGAATCCGAGAAGGCCTCGTCCGGTGTCGATGATCTTCGTGTCATCGGGACCGCGCGAGACTGTCGCGGCAAATCCTTCCGTAAATGCTTTCGGGTCAATGACCGGCCCGCAATATCCTATGATGGAGCACATGGTTTCTTTTCTCCGTTTCAATTCGTTTTTTAATAATTTGTATCGGCGTCACACCGATTACCGCTGTGACGCCGATGAGGTTGGATTTTTGGGAAATCGCAGTTAATTTCGGCCTTACTCTACATCCTGCAGAGCATCGTAGCCTTCCTCGCCCGTGCGGACCTTAATAACATTTTCCACATCGTAAACGAAAATCTTGCCATCGCCGATATGGCCGGTGTAAAGAACTTTCTTTGCGGTCTCGATGACCTTGCGGACAGGTACGGCAACGACGACGATGTCGACCTGGATCTTCGGAAGCAGGGTAGCTTCCACGGGAACGCCACGGTAGAACTCCGGCTTGCCTTTCTGCACGCCGCATCCCAGAACGTGGGAGACGGTCATACCGGTGATACCGATATCCATCATCGCGGTCTTCAAGGTCTCAAAGCGGGACTCGCGGCAGACAATCTCGATCTTGGTGAACTTCGGCGTACCGTCGTCCACAACAGCGGCAACTTTCTTGACCGGAACAGCCTCGGCAACCGGGGTGTCACCGGATACCGCAACAGCCTCTGCTGCCTCAGGGAAGCTGTAGCTCAGATCGGTAACAGCAGGAGCGAAATCGGCGTAAGCACTCGGAAGGCCGTGCTCGGTGCTGTCCAGACCGCGGATCTCTTCCTCCGCCGAAACGCGGAGACCGATGGTCTTTTTGATGATCAGGAAGGTGATGGCCATGCACAGTGCGGTCCATGCAAGGATGGCACCGATACCAAGCGCCTGAATTCCAAACAACTTGATACTACCAGTGTAGAACAAACCGTCTAATCCGGCCGGAGCCTTCGGGTTTGCCAACAGACCTACAGCGAGGGTGCCCCAGACGCCGTTCGCAAAATGAACACCGACAGCACCGACGGGATCGTCGACATGGCACTTCAGATCAAGTACTTCTACAGCAACGACTACCAGGATACCGGAAACGATACCGACGACGGTTGCGCCGAGAGCATCGAGTGCATCACAGCCTGCGGTGATACCCACAAGGCCGGCCAGGCAGGCGTTCAAGCACATCGAAACATCGGGCTTGCCGTTCTTGATCCAGGTGTACAGAAGGGTCGTGCAGGTTGCAACCGCCGGAGCGATCGTCGTGGTGACGAAGATGGAAGCAAGCGAGTTGCCGTCCCATGCAGCGGCGCCGTTGAAACCGTACCAGCCGAACCACAGGATGAAGCAGCCGAGAGCGCCCAACGTGATCGCATGGCCGGGGATAGCGTTAACTTTCGTAACTTTGCCGTTCTTGTCCTTGACGTACTTGCCAAGACGGGGACCGACGAGGATTGCACCGATCAAAGCGGTGATACCGCCGACGGAGTGGATCGCAGCAGAACCTGCGAAATCGTGGAACCCAAGCTTCGCCAGCCAGCCCTGAGAGTTCCAAACCCAGCCGGCTTCAATCGGATATACAAACAGCGAAATAACGCCGGAGTAGATACAGTAGGAGATAAACTTGGTGCGCTCTGCCATGGAGCCCGACACGATGGTGGCTGCGGTTGCACAGAACACAAGGTTGAATACGAAGGAAGGAGCCATCCCGTCCTGCAGGAATCCGCCGAAATCCGTGAAGATCTTAAGATTCGGGACGCCGATGAATCCGGCTACGTAATCCTCAGCCATCATGAGAGAGAAGCCGAGCAGAACGAACACTACGGTACCGATACAGAAGTCCATCAGGTTCTTCATGATGATGTTGCCGGCATTTTTCGCACGGGTGAAACCGGTCTCTACCATGGCGAATCCGGCCTGCATGAAGAAGACGAGTGCGGCTCCGATCAGGAACCAGATACCAAAAGCTTCTTTTGTGACAATTTGGGTAACTTCGGTGATTGACATAGCAAGCACCTCCTTTATTAAACTCCCCGTGCGGGTTGTGCGGCTCCATCGGCCGTTGCCTGCGCGGAGGCATTTTTGAAATCCCAATACGATAGCTTTTTATCGCCGCCGGCCCTCCTGCAGCCGTACAGCCCTCCATCGGAGCTGTGTGACCCCGAAAGACCGGCGGGCGATTGTTTCAGTTATGGATGACAATCCCCGATCAGCGGACGCTGAAAAGGATGTCGCCGTAGGTCGGATACGGCCAGTAGCTTCTCGCGGTCAGCGTCTCGGCCTCGTCGCAGGCGATGCGGAGCTCGTTCATTGCCGGCAGAACCTTGTCGCGGATGAACTCGGACTCGGGGATGATGCCCTCGGTCTCGCGGAGGGAAACCATGGTCTTGCTCAGGGTTTCCGTGCGCTCGTCGATGATGTCCGTAAGCTCGGAGAGACGGCTGATCAGCTTGCTGTCACGGCGGCAGGCGATGGAGGAATCCACAGCCTTTCTCGCAGCGACATCTCTTGCGAGATCCGAAGCGTATTTGTCAACTGCCGGAGCAATCTGTGTCTTGGCCATATCGATCATCGTGTTGGCCTCAATGGCAACGCTCTTGCAGTAGTTCTCAAGCATGATGTCCACGCGGGAGCGAAGTTCGTCCATGGTGAATACGCCATGAGCGATGAGCATATCCGCATTCTTCTTGTCCAGAAGATGAGGCATGCAGTCCGCCGTGGTGCGGTAGTTGGAAAGTCCGCGAACCTCGGTCGCTTCCTTGATCCAGGCGTCATCGTAACCGTTGCCGTTGAAGATGATCCGCTTGTGATCCTTGATGGTCTTCTTGATCATTGCATGAAGGGCATCCTCGAAGTTCTCAGCGCCCTCCAGACGGTCGGCGTAAATCTTCAGGGACTCTGCAACAGCACTGTTGAGCATGATGTTCGCGCAGGCGATGCTGTTGGAGGAACCGAGCATACGGAACTCGAACTTGTTGCCCGTGAAAGCGAACGGCGAAGTACGGTTTCTGTCGGTGGTATCGCGGTTGAACTTCGGAAGGACATCAACGCCGAGCTTCATGACGGTCTTAGCGGTTCCCTGATAAGGGGTATCCGTATCGATGGCTTCCAAAACGGCGTTGAGCTCGTCTCCAAGGAACATCGAGATGACTGCAGGCGGAGCCTCATTTGCTCCGAGACGATGGTCGTTGCCGGCGGTCGCTACGGAGAGACGGAGCAGATCCTGATAATCGTCGACGGCCTTGATGACCGCGCACAGGAACAACAGGAACTGCGCATTTTCATAAGGAGTATCTCCCGGAGAGAGAAGGTTCTGGCCACTGTCCGTTGCGATGGACCAGTTGTTGTGCTTGCCGGAACCGTTGACACCTGCGAAGGGCTTCTCATGAAGCAGGCAGACAAGGCCATGCTTCGCAGCAACCTTCTGCATGATCTCCATCGTCAACTGGTTGTGGTCGGTCGCGATGTTGGTGGTGGAGTAGATCGGAGCCAGCTCATGCTGTGCGGGAGCAACCTCGTTGTGCTCGGTCTTTGCGAGGATACCGAGTTTCCAGAGCTCCTCGTTCAAATCATTCATGTAAGCCTGTACGCCGGGCTTGATAACGCCGAAGTAATGGTCGTCCAGTTCCTGTCCCTTCGGAGGCTTGGAACCGAAGAGCGTGCGGCCCGTGAAACGGAGGTCAGGGCGCTTGTCGTACATTTCCTTAGAGATAAGGAAGTATTCCTGCTCAGGTCCGACGGAGGAGATGACCCGCTTCGCGGTGGTGTTGCCGAACAGACGAAGGATACGCAGTGCCTGCTTGCTCAGCGCTTCCATGGAGCGAAGAAGCGGTGTCTTCTTGTCGAGTGCGTGTCCGCCGTAGGAGCAGAACGCGGTGGGAATGCAAAGGGTGTTTCCTTTGATAAATGCGTAGCTTGTAGGATCCCATGCGGTATATCCTCTCGCCTCGAAGGTAGCGCGAAGGCCGCCGCTCGGGAACGAGGAGGCATCGGGCTCACCCTTGATGAGCTCCTTGCCGGAAAACTCCATGATCACGCCGCCGTCCGGAGACGGGGAGATGAAACTGTCGTGCTTCTCGGCGGTGATGCCGGTGAGCGGCTGGAACCAATGCGTAAAATGTGTTGCTCCCTTGCCAACTGCCCATTCCTTCATCGCTTCCGCAACGGCATTGGCAACGCTTGCGTCGAGCTCTGCGCCCTCGTCGATGGTGCGGCGGAGGGAGGAGTAAACCTTTGCGGATAGTGTTGCCTTCATGATCCGGTCATCGAACACATCACATCCGAAATAGTCGGGAACCGTTGTCGTTGTCTTCATAAATTTGTCTCCTTTCGGTTTCGGAGAAAAGAGAAGGCGCCTCTCATGCCATAGACATGAAAGACGCCATTGCCTTTCTCCCTGCGAAACCATGTGTTGTTGTAATCTGTTTTGTCTGAAAGCCCCGGTTTTGTAATCCGGTAACAAAACCGGTAACAAAAGAGAAAGCGCCTCTGAGTGATCACTCAAAGACGCCGTTGCCTTTCATGAGCCCATTTATACACCCGGATTTTTCGGTTGTCAATACCCTTTTTTCGTTTTTTTTGATTTTTTTGGCGTGACGGGTTCGCGCAGGTAAGTGTTGCCATAAAAGGAAAACTGTGGCAGTGTTTGCGTGAGATGATGCTCCATGCAAGGGAAAATGACAAACGGAGAACGGCGGATTTCCAAGTGCCGCCGGCTCCCGGGAAGAGGGTATTATGAGAATATTGCTGGCAGAGGACAACAAGCTCCGCCTGGTCAGCGCAGGTTCGGAGGGCGATGTCATCAACCTCACCGTATATAGGAAGGGTGAGACCATGGAAGTCAAGGTGACCCTCGCGGTGCGCAGACAGTCCACGCTCCCGGAGGAGTCGAAGAGTTCTTCCGACAGCAAAAGCGGTCCGTACTGATTGACGTCCCCTACGGAACCGACAGAAAAAAAGGAATTCTCGGAAAATAAAAAAACCGCTTGACAAATGCTTTTTACGGCATTAAAATGCGGACAAATGAGCAAAGGCGTTCATTTTCGTACCAAGGACGGTGCGGAAATGGCGCCTTTGCTTTTTTCTGTTGACTACTACAAGGGAGGAACCAAACATGGCAGGATTGCGTGAAGGCGAGGTCCGGATTCCGTCCGGATGTGCGATAGCCGCCGTGATTTCAAGGGAAGGAAAGAAGATGACCGGCGAGTCCATCATGGAGTCGATGAAGCCGATGCACGATCGCTCCAACGGACTGGGCGGCGGTTTCGCGGGCTACGGGATTTACCCGGAGTACAAGGACTACTATGCGCTCCATCTGTTCTTCGACTGCCGCGACACGAGAAAGGCCTGCGAGGCATTCCTTAAGGAGAGCTTCGAGGTGGTCAAGGGGGAACTGATCCCGACGAGGAAGATCCCCGAGATCACGGATGAGCCGATCATCTGGCGTTATTTTGTTACACCGCTTCCGTCGGTGCTTCGCGATCTGCAGCTCGATGAGAAGGAATTCGTGGCGCGCACAGTCATGAAGATCAACACCGAGATGACGGGTGCGTATGTATTTTCCAGCGGCAAGAACATGGGAACCTTCAAGGCCGTCGGTTTCCCCGAGGATGTCGGAAGGTTTTACCGGCTGGACGAGTATGAGGGCTACTGCTGGACTGCCCACGGCCGTTATCCGACCAACACCCCGGGCTGGTGGGGCGGTGCTCATCCGTTCACGCTGCTTGATTACTCGGTGGTGCACAACGGCGAGATCTCCTCGTACGACGCCAACCGCCGGTTCATTGAGATGTTCGGTTACAAATGCAACCTCCAGACCGATACCGAGGTTATCACCTATATCCTGGACTACCTCCTGCGTGTACAGGGTCTGACGCTCACAGAGGCCGCCAATGTCATTGCGGCGCCGTTCTGGAGCACCATCGAGGGCAAGACGGACGCCTATGAGAAGCAGAAACTGCAGTTCCTGCGCACGGTGTACCCGAGCCTTCTGGTCACCGGACCGTTCTCCATCGTGCTCGGCTTTGACGGCGGGCTGATGGCGTTAAACGACCGATTGAAGCTTCGGTCCATGGTCGTCGGTGAGAAGGACGACAAGGTGTTCATAGCCAGTGAGGAAGCGGCGATCCGCGTTATGGAGCCGAACGTCGAGAATATCTGGGCGCCGGCCGGCGGTGAACCGGTGATCGTAACGGTCAAGGAAGGGGCGTATTGATATGGGAATCGATTTCATTTATCCGGAATATGAAGTGGTTCGAAACGAGAACCGCTGCATCGCCTGCCGCGTCTGCGAGCGACAGTGCTCCAACGAAGTACACAGCTACGACGAAGAGCACAAGGTGATGATCAGCGATGAAACCAAATGTGTGAACTGCCAGCGCTGCGTCTCGCTCTGCCCGACGAGAGCGCTGAAAATCGTGAAGAGCGACTGCCGTCTTCGTGAAAATGCGAACTGGCAGGATGATACCATCAAGGAAATTTACAAGCAGGCCAACAGCGGCGGCGTTCTGCTGTCCTCCATGGGCAACCCGAAACCGCTGCCGGTGTACTGGGACAAGATCCTGATCAACGCGTCCCAGGTTACCAACCCTCCGATCGACCCGCTCCGCGAGCCGATGGAGACGAAGGTGTTTCTCGGAAAGAAACCGCAGCGCATGGAGCGCGGCGCCGACGGAAAGCTTACCTGTAAGCTGGAGCCCCAGATTGAGCTGGCGATGCCGGTGATGTTCTCCGCCATGAGCTACGGTTCCATCAGCTACAACGCTCACGCGTCCTTGGCACGCGCGGCGACGGAGCTGGGAATTCTGTATAACACCGGTGAGGGCGGTCTGCACGAGGACTTCTATGTGTACGGACCGCATACCATCGTACAGGTGGCAAGCGGTCGTTTCGGCGTGCATGAGGCGTATCTGGAGGCCGGCGCTGCCATCGAGATCAAGATGGGACAGGGCGCAAAGCCCGGCATCGGCGGACATCTTCCGGGAGCGAAGATCGTCGGCGATGTGTCGAGGACCAGAATGATCCCCGAAGGATCCGATGCCATCTCCCCGGCACCGCACCACGATATTTATTCCATCGAGGATCTGCGGCAGCTGGTGTTCTCCCTGAAGGAAGCAACGGATTACAAAAAGCCTGTCATCGTCAAGGTGGCGGCTGTTCATAATATCGCGGCAATCGCCAGCGGAATTGCGAGAAGCGGTGCGGATATCATCGCGATCGACGGCTTCCGCGGCGGTACCGGTGCGGCGCCGACCCGCATCCGCGACAATGTCGGTATCCCGATCGAGCTCGCGTTGGCAGCTGTTGACCAGCGGCTTCGCGACGAGGGAATAAGAGGCAATGTCTCCCTTGTAGTCGGTGGTTCTATCCGAAGCGCGGCAGATGTCGTCAAAGCGATCGCGCTCGGCGCAGACGCTTGCTATGTTGCTACAGCCGCTCTGCTCGCGCTCGGATGCCACCTGTGCCGTACCTGCCAGAGCGGCAAGTGCAACTGGGGTATCGCGACGCAGCGTCCGGATCTTGTGAAGCGTCTGAATCCCGATGTCGGAAGCGAGCGTCTAATCAACCTGATGAACGCTTGGCGTCATGAGATCATGGAGATCCTCGGAGGTATGGGTATCAACTCCATCGAGGCACTCCGCGGCAACCGTCTGATGCTTCGCGGCGTCGGACTGACGGCGAAAGAACTGGAGATCCTCGGGATCTCCCACGCAGGCGAATAAGGAGGCAACATGAAACGAGTTTATGTCAATGAACAATGGTGTCTCGGCTGTCACCTGTGCGAGTATAACTGCGCCTGGGCCAACTCCGGGATCACCAGCATGTCCTCGGCACTCAAGGGGAAAAATATTTACCCGCGCATCCATGTGGAGGGCGATGACCGCATCACCTTCGCGGTATCCTGCAGACACTGCGAGGACCCGATGTGCGTGAAGAGCTGTATCGCCGGAGCCATCCGCAAGGAGGACGGCGTTGTCCGGATCAACCGCAGCAAATGTGTCGGCTGCCTTACCTGCGTCCTTGTCTGCCCGTACGGCGCTCTTGCCCCGGCAGCGGACGGGATCATGCAGAAATGTGAGCTCTGCCTTTCAAACACCTGCGGCGAACCGGCCTGTGTCAAGGGCTGCCCGAACCGCGCGATCGTGTACGAGGAGAGAGGAGAGTGACCATGCGACGACATATCATTATCGGAAACGGGACAGCCGCGGTGGGTGCGATCGAAGGTATCCGCAGCATGAGCAGTGAGGATGCCATCACGGTGGTGTCCAGAGAGAACCATCCGGTTTACAGCCGCCCGCTGATCTCGTATTATCTCGAGGGAAAGACCGACTTGGAGCGCATGCTGTACCGCGATGCGGACTTCTATGAGAAGAACGGCTGCGAGGTGATCTACGGTGTCTCCGTGGAGGAGATCAAGCCGGAGGCGAAGGAAGCAGTCCTTTCGGACGGAAGGCATTTGCCGTATGATGATATCTGTGTGGCAGCGGGTTCGTCCCCGTTTGTTCCGCCCATGGAAGGCCTTGAGTCGGTAGAGAAGAAATTCGGGTTTATGACCCTTGACGACGCCCTCTCACTGGAGAAGGCGATCACGCCGGAATCCCGTGTGTTTATCGTAGGCGCGGGCCTGATCGGCCTGAAATGTGCGGAGGGAATTCACGGCCGTGTCGGAAGCATCACCGTGTGCGACCTCGCGGACCGGGTGCTTTCGTCCATTCTGGATGCGGAGTGCGCAGGGATTGTCCAGAAGCATCTGGAGGCCAACGGCATCAGTTTCCTTCTCGCGGACAGCGTTGCGAAGTTTGAAGGAAACAAAGCTGTCATGAAGAGCGGCGCCGAGGTGGAATTCGACGTCCTTGTGCTGGCGGTGGGTGTCCGCGCGAACATCGGCCTTCTGAAGGCCATCGGCGGAACTGTAAACCGCGGTATCGTAGTAGATGAGCACATGGCCACATCCGTTGGCGGAATCTACGCCGCAGGGGACTGCGCAGAAGGGTACGATTCGTCCCTCGGTGCCAACAGAGTGCTTGCCATTCTCCCGAACGCCTATATGCAGGGAAGAACCGCAGGCATCAACATGGCCGGCGGCGAGGCGGTTTTCGACAAGGGAATCCCCATGAACTCCATCGGGTTCTTCGGACTCCATATCATGTCGGCCGGAACCTATGACGGCGAGAAGAAGGAAATCCGGAAGGGCGAAATCCTTAAACGGTTCTTTGTGAAGGATGACCGGCTTCTGGGATACATGCTGATCGGAGAGACCGAGAGGGCAGGCATCTACACGGCCCTTGTCCGGGAGAAGACGCCGCTTTCGGAGCTTGATTTCGAGGCGGTGATGGAAAATGCGGGAAGCGTTGTATTTTCCGCAGAAGAACGTAGAAAAAAGTTCGGAGGTGCGGTATAATGAAAGTCGATGTGAGCAGTCTGGATTTCCGGGAAGTCAATGATAAACTGCGCGAGCAGGACGGAGAGTGCACGCTCACGGGGTGCCTGGGGCAGCGGTTCATCGCAGCCGGAATGGCGAATCGGGAGATCACCATTGAGGGAACCCCCGGCAACGCTCTCGGAGCATACTTGAACGGTGCGGACATCACGGTGTGCGGGAACGCACAGGACGCGGTGGGTGACACCATGAACGCCGGCCGGATCGTTGTTCACGGCAACATCGGCGACGCGGCCGGATACGCAATGCGCGGCGGGAAGATCTTCGTCCGCGGCAACGCCGGATACCGCGCGGGCATTCACATGAAGGCATACAAGGAGAAAATCCCGGTGATGGTCATCGGCGGTTCCTGCGGAAGCTTCCTCGGGGAGTATCAGGCGGGCGGCGTGATCGTCGTGCTGGGTCTTTCGGATGAGAAGGCGGCGGGAGCACAGGGCTCGCGGCGCATCGTAGGGAATTTTCCGTGCACGGGGATGCACGGAGGGAAAATGTTCCTTCGCACAGACGCGAAGGATATCGCCTTCCCGTGGCAGGTTACGGCCCGCCCGGCGGAGGAGGCGGATCTTGCGGAGATCCGCGGTTATGTAGAGGAGTACTGCAGTTTGTTCGGGTGTGATGTCGACGAGGTGATGAACGCCTCCTACACGGTGGTGACGCCGGACAGCCGAAACCCGTACAAACAGCTGTATGTAGCGAATTGAATGTGATACGCCGGCCCTGCATGGGCCGGCTATTGCAGGATCAGCCGGGAGGGTGTTATGAAGTGTTCGGAAAATGAAGTGCTGCAGTATGTGGCGGAGGAGGATGTAAAGTTCGTACGACTCGCATTTTGCGATGTGTTCGGAAGACAGAAGAATATCTCCGTGCTGGCGGAGGAACTGCCCCGTGCGTTTCGGTACGGGGTTGCTTTTGATGCGTCGGCAATCGCGGGATTCGGTGATGAATCAAGGTCGGACCTGATCCTTCACCCGGAGCCGGAGACGCTGACTCCGCTTCCGTGGCGTCCGGAGCACGGGCGCGTCGTCCGAATGTTCTGCAGCATCACCTATCCGGACGGAACGCCCTTTGAGTGCGACACGAGAAGCATCTTAAAGAAGGCGGTTGCCGATGCGAAGGCAGCGGGATACGAGTTCTCCTTCGGCGCGGAGCAGGAGTTCTACCTCTTCGAGCTCGATGAGAACGGGCAGCCCACGAACCGTCCCTACGACCATGCGGGGTACATGGACATTGCCCCGGAGGATCGCGGCGAGAACATCCGCCGTGAGATCTGTCTTACCCTGGAGCAGATGGGAGTCCGCCCCGAGAGCTCGCACCATGAAGAGGGACCGGGACAGAACGAGATCGATTTCCGATACAGCGACGCCCTGACGGCGGCAGACCAGTCCATGACCTTCCAGACGGTTGTGCGCACGATTGCTGCACGCAACGGCCTTTACGCTGATTTTTCGCCGAAGCCGATCCCGGAGATGCCGGGCAACGGTTTCCACATCAATATGTCCGTGACGCCGGAAAATGACGCTGCTTTCGACGGCATGATCGCCGGTATCCTGACCCGCGTTGAGGAGCTGACGGCGTTTCTGAACCCCACCGAGGATTCCTACCGGAGACTCGGGCAGCGCAAGGCGCCGGGATATATTTCCTGGTCCAAGGAGAACCGCTCCCAGCTGGTGCGTGTTCCGGCTGTGACCGGCGGAAGCCGCCGTGCGGAGCTGCGTTCGGCGGACCCGTCCTCGAACCCGTATCTTGCATTTGCCTTGCTGATCTATGCGGCACTCGAGGGGATCACTTCGAATACAAAGCTTCCCGAGGCGGCGAACATCAACTTCTTCCGCGCGGAGGAAGAGGAGCTAGCAGGCTTCCGGAAACTTCCGGGATGCATCGCGGACGCGAGGGCCATCGCGGAAGCCAGTGCGTTTGTGAAGGCGCACCTGCCGGAGTCCGTGGTGCGGATCTACTGCGACAGTATCGAGTGACGGCTCACGAAAACGGCATTTTTCGCTGTGAGAAAGGTGGAATTTCGCCGCGAAATAAGGCGGAACAGCCGCCCTTGCGAAGAAGTATAAGAAATCGGAAAGGAGGAGTGCAGTATGAGCCTGGAAGTGCGTATTTACAGCGTTCTACTCGTGTCGTCTTCGGCCGGATTCTGCGATACCATGCGCTCGCTCCTTCCGGAAAACCGATACGCTCCGGTCAACACTGCTTCGAGCATCAGCTCGGCGAAACGACTTCTCACCGAACGCAGCTTTGACTTTGTCATCATCAATTCCCCGCTTACGGACGGAAACGGGTTGCGGCTTGCCATGGACATTGCCGATGAGAAAAACACCATACCGCTTCTCCTTGTAAAAGGAGAGGAGTACCCTGAGATGCTCGACCGCACCATACGAAACGGCGTGTACACTTTGGCGAAACCGCTTTCCCGCGGAACCGCCGGCGTTGCGCTCGCATGGATGGCGGCGTCGAGGGAGCGGCTTCGCGTGACGGAGAAGAAGGAGCTGTCCTTCGAGGAGAAGATGAACGAGATCCGCGTGGTCAACCGCGCAAAATGGCTCCTCATAAGCGAACTGAACATGTCCGAGCCGGAGGCGCACCGCTATGTGGAGAAACAGGCGATGGACCGCTGCGTGCCGAGACGGCAGGTTGCGGAGGAGATCATCCGGACATACTCCTCTTAAGAGGAGGCATTTCCGAATCCGGGAGACGGTCTCACTTGCAAAATTGCAAGGGAAAACCGCAAAAAACAATGCCCAAAAGTATTGTTTGTGCGGGATGAGTGTGATATCCTTACATTGTTGTGAAATTTCGGGCTTTCCGTAATCGCGGGAAGCCTTTTTAAGAGGAAACACAGAGGTACAGAGAAATGCGCATTGCGATTGCCGACGACAGCCGGGAAGATTCCGATCACCTGTCGCGTGAATTGATGAATTGTCTGAAGGAGATGGGTTACGATCAGGAGGCTCCGGAGGTGTACGAGAGCGGAGAAAAACTGCTCGCCGTATTTTCCCCGGGACAGTATGATCTTATTTTCCTTGACATTTATATGGACAAGCTCACGGGGATCGAGACCGCGCGGGAGATCCGTCAGAAGGACCCGGTGGTCAGGATCGCCTTCATCACCTCGAGCAATGAGCACGCAGCGGAGAGCTACGAGGTCAAGGCGGATTATTATCTCTTGAAACCGTACAACACGGCAGCGGTCCGGAACATGCTTCACAATATCGATCTCACGAAGTATGAGCGCGAGAGATATCTCGTGTTCCCCGATGACAGCAAGTTCCGTCTCCATGACATCCTCTACACGGAATACTGTAACCACAAGGTAGTGATCCACCTCGCGGACGGGTCCGAACACGGCGTGTGGACCTCGCAGGCGGAGACGGAGAAGCTCCTGTGCTCCCGCGGCGAGTTTGCGGTCTGCACCAAGGGGATTATCGTAAACCTTGAAGCAATCGTCAGCATTGAGGAGGATGCGGTCCGCCTCAAAAACGGTGCGTTTGTTCCGAACAGCCGCGGCCGACGCGCGGAACTGAAACAGCTCCATGCGGAATACCTCTTCCGGAACCTGCGGGCGAGGGGGTAGGAGATGGAATACACACATCTTGAATTTGTCATGTACGCGTTCCTGCGGAGTGCGCCGATCATCTTCTTCGGCTACCTGATCCTTCGCGACAGGGCGCGGTTTTCCCAGAAGATCACGATCCTTTTGTTTTCCCTGATGGAAGTCAGTTGGGTCGGTATCTCGTACGCCGCGACCACCAATTTCATGAAGAATGTGCAGATCGGCGCGATCGTTGAACTCCTGCAATCGCTCTTTCTGGTGGCGCTCCTGCTGCTTGCCATTAAGGACCACATCGGGAAGATGCTGTTCGTCTTCTTTGTCCTTTACACCGTCGGCGGACTGACTTCCTTCGTCGGGAAGCACCTCGAAATCCGTTGGGACCCGGTGATGGCGTACCGCAAGTACTGCTGGACCGCGTCCGTCACCATCGTCTTCGCGATCCTGGTGGTATTTGTCCCGTTTGCGATTGCGATCAAGAGAGACGTCACCGCCGTGATGGGCAAGGAAGGGGAGAGTGCAGCGTGGAGATACTGTTGGCTGATCCCCGCGGCGTTTTACCTCTTTTGGATGCAGAACCTGTATAAGACGGGAAGCTCTTTGGAAAATGCCTCCAAACTGTCGAACGTTCTGTACCTTCTCGCCATCGACGCCGCGTCCTTTTTGATCTACCACATGGTTCTTCGAATGATCATCGAACACAATGTCCTGATGCAGACCCGTGCCGTCAACCAGGCGTTGGCCGTGCAGGTCATGGAGTACGACGACCTGAGCAAGCGTATTTCCGACGCCCGCAAGATCCGTCATGACCTCCGGCATCACATCGCCGTTTTGGAGTCGTTTGCGGAAAATAAGGACGAGAACGCCTTGAGGGAGTACATTGATGAGTTTCGCAAGGTTCACCGTCTGGAAGAGCCCATCGCCTATTGCGAGAATATGACGGCCAACGCGGTCATCACGTATTTTGCGCAGATGGCGGCGGAGCACGGCGTGGAGTTCAAAGCGGAGTTTGCCCTGCCCAAAGATATCAACATCGAGCAGAGCGATCTGGCGGTGCTTCTCGGAAACCTGTTGGAAAATGCGGTTGAGGCATGCATCCGTCAGGACTGCGAACAGCCGGCCGTGATCATCCGCGGCGGGTTCCAAAGCAACGGTGTGGTTGCATTTACCGTGGACAACACCTGCACTCTTTTCCCTGACCAGAACCGGAAGGGCGAGTACCTTTCCACCAAACACGACGGCAAAGGGATCGGAACGCAATCCGTGCGGGAAATCGTCAGCCGGTACGACGGCGTTGTGAATTTTGAGAGCGGTGCGGGAATGTTCTGCGTATCGGTCATGATGTACATCAAACCCCAAACAGATTAATACCGCTCAAAGCATGAAAATACTAAAACTCTACTTCCGTAGAACTACAGAGATAGAACGCGGGGCACCGAGAGAGGAGCCCCGCGTTTATTATGCATTTTCCGATGAATATACGCTGGCTTTTTGTATATTGAACCTCGAAACAGAGGAAAAAGGAGGGAAAAACCCGCAAAATTACTCAAACTGCGTTTTTTTTACTCAAACTGCACTATGAATCCTTTCTTTCCTCTTTTATAATGGCGGTGTTTGATGTTAATAACGCACCGTGGGCAATTCCGAGGAAGTTGCACCACGAGAATTATGGAGGGATGTATGAAAAGTTTTAGCAAGTTCTCACGATTCGTACGCATCATGGCAATGCTTCTCTGCGTTGTTATGATTGCAGGACTCGTTGGGATGAAGAGCGCGAAGACGGCAGAAGCTGCGCCGGATCCGCAAAAGGTTACGATCTCTTTCTATGAAAGACCACAGTACGATAATACCCAGAACGCCGTTAAAGTAGGTGAGGCGATTCAGGTATCCAAGGGCACGACCTTGAGTCAGATTGAAATTCCTCTGAAGAAAGAGGAAGGAAAGACTGATAAGGTTTCGAAGGTGTATACACGTCAGAAGTATAATTACTCTTACAACTATACATACACCGAGTTAAATAACAATACCAAGATAAACATCGACACTGCACTTTATGTCGTTTATGAAGAAGTAAAAACTCCTTCGATCACTATTAAGACGCAGCCGGTTAATTATCCGTTTTATAACTCGAATGGCGAGAGCGGATTCGATCCTAAATTCAGCTTAGTTGTAGGCGTTGAAAATGTGAAATATGAAAAAGACATGTATTTCGAGTTCAACTTGCAGGAGCTGAGAAAAGGAGCGACGGAATACATTGACTCTCCGCTCACCACTGATAATACAGTGGATGCTTCCGTATCTTACAAGAACGGAAGATGGAATGATATCACGTACACTATAAATATACAGACAGATGGAAAACCGGATAGTGGACGAGTCGTAGCCCGCGAGGGTGCGAAATTCAAATGTAACGTTATCCTCAAAGACAAAGACGGTAATACCATTTGCGAAGCGACGACGAATGAAGTAGAAGTTGTCTACACCGTAAGAGTTACGCTTCACGATGGTGAGAAGTCCGAAACCATCTCGGACGTACGCTATGGCACATTGGTCAAGGATGTCATTCCGGATAGTTACGATCAGGAAGGCATGGTTACGACGTGGCAGACCCGTACTTCGATCTGGGCTTGGGGCATCGGCAATCAGTATTCTTATACTGATTTTGATACAACTCAAGCGGTAACGACACCTCTGGATCTGTATGTAAAGCGCGAGGCCGTGAAGTTTAATGTTACCTTCGAGATGAACGGTCACGGCAAGCAGCCGGTTCCGGCACAGAGCGTTGAGTACGGAAAATATGCAACAGAGCCGACACCCGCTCCGACGGACGATAGCTACACTTTCCAGGGCTGGCTGGATAAAGACGGAAAGGCGTTTGACTTCAAAAACACGAAGATTACTTCGGACACTGTTCTTTATGCAAGCTGGGCGACGAGCAAGGCTACCGTAACGTTCCTCGCTCTTGATAAAGACGGAAACGCGGTTCACGGTTATACCAATGAGGGCATTATCAGAAGCTTCGATGTTACGATCGGAACGAAGATTGCCGATAAGGATATTCCGAAACCTTCCTGCACTGAGTCTCTGGAGCCCGGAACGACGCACAAGTTCCTTGGCTGGTATAAGGAAGCTGCCTGCGTGAATGAGTTCGATTTCAAGCACACTACTATTACAAAAGAGACAAACATTTACTCGAAGTGGGTCGAGGAATACACTGTAACATTTGACGGAAATGACCTCATTAACAAGACGGTTTCTTCCCAGAGTGTAGAGAAGGACCTGAAGGCTAAAGAGCCCGATGGCATTAAGGCTAAGAAAAATGACGAGTACTTTGTAGGCTGGTATCTCGGTAACGATCTTTATGATTTCGACGCCCCTGTTACGGGTCCGATTACCCTGACGGCCAAGACGGCGACGTATCCGACGGTGACCTTCAACCTGAATGGTCACGGCGGTACACCTCAGACCAAGACAGTTACCGTAGGTTCGAATTTCAAGGTTGCTGAGTATAAGCCGACGGATTCGCAGTATGATTTTGTGGAGTGGCAGTACGAAGACGGAACGAAGTTCACTTTTGATACTGTAATCAAATCGGACATCACACTTATAGCCAAGTGGAGCAAGAAAGACGTTTATTACACGGTCACGTTTGTTGCCAGAGAATATGGTGATCCCCACGATAGGAAGGGCCGCCACGGCTTTAAGGAGTACTCGATTACGGTTAAGGACGGAACGGTAATTTCCAGACCGGAAGGTATTCCGAAGTGCCAATACCATGATAACCACATTTTTGATGATTGGTATACAACCATTGAGCTTAAAGATACATTTGATTTCAGTCAACAGATTCATGAAAATAAAACGATTTATTCCGGATGGTTCATCATTACCGGGAAAATTGCAGACGGTTATAAGGATACCTATGAATTGAACGATGAGTTCACTCTGAAAGACCTTAAGCTTACGATTGAGTATTCTCATATTGAAGGCGGCGAAGCTGTCAAGACGGAAGATGTTGATGTGACGAAAGACATGATTACCACCAATGTCGACGATATCACTAAGACAGCCGGAACGAAAACGGTTAACGTAGAATACACAACAAAAGAAGGCGTAAAAATTTCAACTTCGTTCAAAATTACTGTAAATAAAGGCGAAGGATTTATCACCCTTGAAGATTCGTATGAAAGAACGTACGGCAATGCGAATTTCTCAATTGATTACTCTAACGCGTCCGGAGAGGTTAGCTTTGTAAGTGATGCTACGGATGTCGTGACGGTAGACAACGATGGAAATGTTACAATCGTCGGCGCCGGAATTGCTACGATTACCGTAAACGTTGCAGCTAGCGAGGACGGCAATTACGCGGCAAAGACCAAGACCGTTACGGTGACCGTTAACCCGAAAGAAATCTCCCTTGACTGGAGCAATTTGAGCTTTGAGTTTGACGGCAAGGCACATGTGCCTACCGCTACGATTCCTTCCGGTTTCGTTGTCAATAACGACTGCACCGTATCTGTTACGGTTAAGAGCGAGGCAAAAGATGCCGGTCTTTACACCGCAACGGCTACGATCAGCAACACAAAGGATTACGTGCTGGCTGACAGTGAGGACGGCACGACAACAAAGCAGTTTGCTATCACTCCGAAGAAAGTAAAGGTTGTTTGGGACGATGAGGTATCCTTCCCGTTCGACGGCAAGGCTCATCTTCCGGAGGCGGCAGCTGATGAGGATGATCTTGTAGAAGGTACTTCTTGTGTTCTTTCCATCTCCCTTGTCGGGGTACAGGTGGCAAGAGACGCCGGCAAGTACACCGCTAAGGCTGTAAGCGCAAGCAAGAACTATACTGTTGACGAAAATACCGCAACTCAGATTTTTGAGATCACGGCGATCGAGAAAACATGTGAGGCGGATGTTGATATCGCGACGCTGCTTTGCGGAACAAAGTTTGAGAGCCTTAAGGGTAACGCTGTAATTGCTGCAAAGAACTCTCCTGTACAGAGTGAGGATAAGACTCCTGCAGCAGTTGCCATTAAAAACCCGATGCTTGGTGATATTGAGGGTTTCCTTTCCGTAAAGACGGGTGAGGATTTTGGCTATACGGCATTCCTGCTTCCGGCTGATATCGCGTTTGAAGATTTTGTCATTGCTTCGTATAAGGGTGATTTTGATATTCTGAATTTCACAGTCGATGGTGACAAGACGTACTCGCTGATATTGATTGCCTATGGAGATTCCGATAACTTCGATGACGGCAATTTTGTACTTGCTGATTTTGTTGTTAACGCAAAATACGGTGACGTTGCTGTTGACGCTAAGGACATTACTTATGGTGCTATGGACGGAGCGTTATTTGCATTCATTCCTCTTAAGGCTGAACATGTTCCGGGTGAGGAAGAGGAAGATCTTTCCAAGCGTGTAGAACCGAAGTGCGAGGAAGCAGGTTCCGAGACGTTTGTCATCAAGTGTACTGCTGATGATTGCGGTAAGGTCCTTGAATCGAGAACGAGTAGCATTCCTCAGAAGAATCACGATTGGGATACTACAGAGAAGCATTACGTTCATGTGGCTTCGTACACCGAAGAAGGTGAGTACTACTATCTCTGCAAGAATGATGAGAGCCATGAGTCCAAGCATTATTTTGAGGACAAGCTGGTTGACGAAATCGTCAATCTCGAGATCAAACTTGCGGATAATCTTAAGAAAGACTACGTCATTTGCGATGAGCTGGATCTCACCGGAGCTGAGATCATCTGCACCATGAAGAGTGAGATTGTCAAGACCATTCCGGTAACGGAAGAGATGGTTTCCGGATATGACGACCTGAAGACCGGCGCTCAGACACTTACGATTACGTATTCGGAAGATGGCGTAGAGGCTAAGCCTTATGAGTTTACAATTCTCGTAAGCGATTCCAAGTACGAAGTAACAGTTATCACTGCCAACAAGGCTTGGAAATTCAAACGTGATCTGAAGGACGAGAAAACCCTTAGCCTTCTTAAGTGGGTTGAGATTGACGGAGAAAAGATTTCTGCGGACAATTACGATGCAGTAGAAGGCTGCCTGGAGCTTACCCTTCATGATGATTATCTGAAGACTCTGCCTGCAGGCGAGCATGAGGTAAAGGTTGTATTCAAGGATCACTCTGTAGCTGCAGCATTTGAGATCGCAGCTGAAGAGCCTGAGAAGGAACCTGAGAAGGAGCCCGAGAAGGAGCCCGAGAAGGAGCCTGAGAAGGAGCCTGAGAAAGAGCCCGAGAAGGAGCCTGAGAAAGAGCCCGAGAAGGAGCCTGAGAAAGAGCCCGAGAAGGAGCCTGAGAAGGAGCCTGAGAAGGAGCCTGAGAAACAGCCTGCTGAGCCTGAGAAGGTTGTTGAACCTGAGAAGGAAGTCGAGCCTGAGAAGGTTGTAGAGCCTGAGAAAGAGGTAGAGCCGGAGAAGAAAGTCGAGCCCGAAACTCCTAAGAAGGAAGAGATTAAGAAGGACGACAATACCGAAATTACTCCGAAGACAGCTGATACTGCTCAGAACGTTGTTTGGATTCTGCTTCTCGCATTCGCTACACTGACCATCTTCGTTATGATGATCGTCAGAAGAAGACGTGAGGAAGAGGAGTAATCCTTCAGCCATTGTCTGAATAATTGAGAGTTTAGGGGGTACATCAGGATTCTGATGTACCCTCTTTTCTGTCGGAAAGAATTCTCTTTTGTGGTTTCGTTTCCAATACGGAAAATGCAGTTGCATTTTCCGCTTGATAAGAGTACATTGTTCAAGTGCGCAATAGGAGTCTGTTATGCTCCGCTGTTGGGAAAGGAAGAGACGGATGTTTCGGTTTGATAAGAAAAAAGTTTTGATTTGTTTTCTTGCGGTGCTCGGGATGGGATTTTTCCTCTCCTTCCTGATCCTGTGTGATCTGGGGACGGATCCCGCGACGTTCATGAACCGTTCGGGTGCGGCGCGTGTGGGCCTGAGCTTCGGGACATGGCAGTTGATCGTGAACGTGGTCATGCTTGCAGTCGTGCTTGTTTTCAAACGCTCCCTGATCGGGTTCGGAACGCTCTTCAATATGGTACTTGTCGGATACTATGCCGACTTTTTCGACTGGCTTTGGGGCAAATGCATTCCGGCACGGGCGTTCACCGCGACCGCTTCCCGATGGGGGATTTTCGTCGTCGCATTGTTCTGCTTCATCATCAGTGCGGCCATATACATCAACGCGGATATGGGAGTTGCTCCCTATGACGGGATTCCGATCATTCTCACAGAGAAGGTTACCAGAAAATGGCCGAAGGTCCCGCCGATGGCAGTGCGTATCCTGTGGGATGCGGCGGCAATAGGTGCCGGCGTTCTCTTCGGCGGGGTGCCGATCATCGGGATCGTCCTGATGGCGTTGTTCCTCGGGCCTGCGATCACTTTGGTGCGCCGGATCGGGGATCGGTTGGGAAAATCGCAGAATTGTTCATAAAAACCCTCTCTTCCTCCGTATCTATGTCGAAATCCCCGGTGCGGGTTTCACAAAGCGGAAAGGGAGGGAGAACGTATGATTTGGAAAATATTAGTCGCCGCACTCGGAACATTTGCATATGGATTGCTGTCGGCTCTTGGCGGCGGATACGATTTTATCAAGGAGAATGTGGGAACGGAGAGCGGGTATGAGAGCAGCGCTCCGGCATATACCACGCCGGAGACCGCATTTTCCGAAGTCGAGCTGGTGAAGGTCGGAAACCATACCTACTATGCAAAATCGATGTATGCCCTTCAGACCAGGAAGGAAGAGGATCGGAAAATCGCACTTGCGGAGATGGAGAAAGCAGACGCTGGTCTGGATGTCGATGTGTATGTCTCCGGGTTTAACTATGAGTTTTACAACGAACATTTCCGGCTTTACGGCTACCGCATGAAGGATGGCGTCATCGAGCAGGAGTACTCGCTCAACACCGGCCGTGAAGAAAACGGCAATGTCGCCTGGTGCAGCCACAAGTACGGCCTGCTGAGTCTGATACCGGATCAGAGCTATGTCAGCACGGACGGTCTCAAGCCGGCGTCGGAGTTCTTTGAGAAGGTGTACAACCTTGCGAAGGAGCATGAGGAACAGATTTTCCGGCTTCGGAAGAAAGAGGCAATCTACGGCACCTACCTGTTGAAGACCGACACGGAAGGGAATGTGTACTATGAGTTCACGATCAACGAATTCACCACGATCCGCGTGAATGCGCGGACCGGGGCTCTGATGGGCGAGAATTACTGGAACGGCGTGTACGAGGACTGAGAGGCGATTCCCTTCGTACGGAAAATGTCCGACTGACGGCAGAAGCAAAGTGAAGATTGTATGAGATAGGCTCCCGGCTGCAACTCCTGCGGCCGGGAGCTGTTTCTATGGAAGAAAACAGTTTTCTTACCACCTCGGATATGGTATGATAAATATAATTACACGGCCTTGTAAGGAGGATATGTATGGAAGAGAACAGCATCAAGAAACTGACGCTTTTGCATTCAAATGACCTGCACGGAGATTTCCTGCCGAAGGAGGTTGACGGGAAGGAGACGGGCGGCCTTTCGCGGCTGGCCGGGTATGTCGGCAAGGTGCGCGAGGAGCGCGACAACGTTATCTACGCCATTGCGGGCGACATGTTCCGTGGCTCGGTCATCGACTCCGAGTACCAGGGCCTGTCGACGATCGACCTTATGAACAATCTCAACCCCGACGTGGCAACCATCGGCAACCACGAGGTGGACTATGGCTTTGCGCATCTTCTCTTCCTTGAAAAATGCGCGAAGTTCCCAATCGTCAACGCGAACCTCTTCATCACCATGAACAACGCCCGCGTGTTCACTCCCTACATCAACGTGGAAGTCGGCGGCATGCGCATCATGTTCATCGGTATCCTCACGGAGGAGGTGCTGGCGTCGACGAAAAATGAGAAGATCATCGGAACCTTTATCGACCTTGAATCGGCGGCCAAGGAGGTCGGTATCATCTGCGACAACTACCGCACCGTGCGCACGGATATGACGGTTCTGCTCACGCACATCGGCATCGAGAACGACCGGAAGCTGGCAGAGATGCTGGATCCCGACTGGGGCGTCAACATGATCATCGGCGGACATTCCCACACCTTCATGGACGAGGCCGAGATTGTGAACGGCATCCCGATCGTGCAGGCAGGCACAGGCACGGGAGTCATCGGCCGCTTCGACATCCAGTACGATACCGAGAAGAAGGTGATCGAGGACTGGAAATGGCGCTGCGTGGCCATCAACGAGGACACCGCTCCGAAGGATGAGATCATGGAGGAGCTGATTGACAGCTATCGTACCCAGACCGACAGCAAATACAAGCGCGTCGTGACGCGCTGGGCCCGCAAACTCACCCATCCGTCTCGCGAACAGGAGACGGAGATGGGCAACCTCTATGCCGACATTATGGCGTGGGAGGCGAGCTACGATGTCATGCTTTTCGGTTCGGGAAGTATCAGAAAGAAGGAGCTGGGTCCTGTGATCGAGTATCAGGATATGGTGGAAAATACACCGTTCGACGGGCCTCTGTATCTTGTCGAGGTTACCGGTGCGCAGCTGCGCAGGATTTTCCTTCACCTGTTCCGCGACGAGGCCTGGGTGGGCGAGACGGAGTTCTACCAGATTTCTTCGGCGCTGCGGGTGACCTATAGAAAGTCGACGCACACCATCGAGTCCTTCACCTTCAAGGGCGAGGAGATCACGGACGACGTTCGGATCAAACTCGGCATCCAGGACTATCACTTTAACAACTTCGACGAGTTCTTCGGTGTTCCGCTGGAGGAAGTGAAGACCAACATGAAGCCTCGTGTCGTGGCGACCTCAGTGAACAACATTATCGAGGAGTATTTTGCGACGAACAACGGTCTGGACGCAAAGGTGGACGGACGGATCACGATACTGGAGTGATCGCAATGTGCCGGGCGAAGTTCGGCGCAAAGCAAACATGGGAAGCAACCTGTGAAAATGCGGCAGGAACCTAGTCGGGCCTGCCGCATTTTTCGTAGATTTTCCGAAGAATATTCCGGAAAATGTGAAATGACCGAAAAAATCATCATTTTCGCGCATCATAGTCAGTGAGGAGGTGAAATCGATGCCGGCAGATAAGAATCAGCTCACTCAATGGTTACATGAGATGAAACAGAGTCGGGAGGCATTTGCCGCGTTGTATGCAGAGATGAGCCGCCCGATGTACACCGTAGCGTGCCGGATCCTGCACAACCGTGCGGATGCGGAGGATGCGGTGCAGGAAGCGTTTATGAAACTGCTTCGGAGAGAGCGCACGGATGATATTGAAAACGGCCGCGCGTACCTGCTGCAGACTGTGCGAAACGAGGCGCTGATGATGACGCGGAAACGGTCCCACGAGGAGCTGCAGGAGGACGTGCAGGGGACCGATGAAAATGACCGCCCGGACAACTTCGCGTGGGAAAATGAGATGATGATCGCAGAGGCAATCGAGCATCTCAAACCGGAGGAACGGGATATTGTGACGCTGCATGTCAACGGTGATCTGACCTTTGAGGAGATCGCGAAGATCATGGACATGTCGTTGCCGGCGGTATATCGAAAGTATCGGAAGGCGCTTGACCGGTTGCGGAAAATGATGAGAGGAGGCAGCTTATGAAAGCCTTGTACAAATATCGCTTTGTTTTGTTCGGCGTGTTCGCGTTATTCGCGATGCTGTGGATCACCTGTGGCACATCGCAGGCACGCGGCCCGGTACCGACCGCAACGCCGATGCCGACGGCTACACCGACCCCGACACCGGAGGGATGGGAACCGGATGAAGGGTATCAGCCGACTTCCACGGAGAAGGTGAGAATGATCTGGCAGGGTTTGGCAGCGGATCCCGAGAGCGGGTACGCCGGACACGAGCTGGATAACTGGCTGGACACGAAAGAAGCTATACTTGTCCTTACAAAGGATGCAGATCGTGAATCAATCCTGGCGGAATGGCCTAAGGATGTCAAACTTCAGATTATCGATGCGAAATATACATGGCGTGAACTGGAAGCGGTGGTCTTTGAAATTGATACAATCTGGTATTATGCGTTTGAACGGAAGGGCGAGGAGAGTATCGTCATCGGAACCGGTATCAATGTACGGGAAAATTACGCGACAGTGTGCATCGACCGGACAGCACCAACAAGAGTACAGAAGAAGGTTATCTCGGACTTGTTTGAGCGTTACGGCGATTGCATCCGGATTGACTCCAGCATGTCGGCGGAGGAACTGCGTGAATTAGAATCAGAACTTGTAGTAGATGATTATTATTTGATCGACAGTTTTTTTTCAGACAGTTCGCAAGTGATCAACAAGAATTATTACGATTACAAACCGAATGATTCTTTGCTCACCTTCACTGCCTATACGAACAACCGGGGAGCTTATAAGGTCATGTCTCGTGGCGCGGTCATTGCACTCGCCGCAGGTCTTGCAGCCGCAATCCTTGTGTTCGCATTTGTGCTTCGCAGACAGGCAATGCAGGTTCGCGTAACCGCAGACGGACGGGAAGTCGCCGGCGGTGAGCCCTACAGCGATGCGGAGCTGGAGCGTTTGGCCAGAGCGGCGCAGGAGGATGTTTCCGAGGAAGGCCGAAACCGGATCTTCGCGGCTTATGAGAGGGAAACAAGAGGAAATTGAGGTCAATATTTTGGTGATACACCGCCCGGTAGCCGTCTGTTGCTGCCGGGCGGTGCCGTTTTGTTTGATTAATTGGATTTTTTGAAGAAATTATTCGCTTGGCACCGCCTGGAGAGAAGTTTTTCCTTCCGGGCGGTATTTCCTTGGTAGGCCGTACCGCCTGTGGAAAAAAGACGGCTATCAGGCGGTATGTGATGGGATATCGACATCAGACTGCCCGCCTTTACAGTCAAAACTTGCAAGTCTGGCTCGCTGTTACAGCCCAAACTTGTAAGGCCGGCTAGCTGTTACAGTCCAAACTTTCCCAAAATGACTGCAGTCATAGCCTAAACATACAACCCGTGACCGCAGTCATGGGTTTTCTTCGGAAAATCGTGACTGCGGTCACTTTTCTTTGCCTGCGCAGTACGTTATGATGAGTCCGTACGAGGGGAGAGCCGTGCAATCGTTGAGCCGGAAGGCTGTCATGGCGAAGCGGCCCGAAGTATCGATGCGCAGCAAATCTCCAAAGCGCATCTCCAATGAGAAAACACTAACATTCTGTAAAGAAAACAAACGATAGTCTACAGGAGTAGAACAGCATACAATAAGGAGAGATTAATGAAAAATCGTCTGTCCGCAACCAAATACATAAAGAACAACAAGCGGACCTGCTTTGTGCTGATCCTGGCGCTGGCGCTGACGTTCATGGCGATGTATGTGATCGCCTACATCATGAGCGCAACCGTCGAAAGCGTCAAACCGATCACTCTCGAGCTGCCGAAACACATCGCCCTCGCGAACGTGACATACGGAAGTCTCGGCGTGAACCGGGCGGATTATCCGGATCAGGAGTCCTATGAAAATGCCGGATCGCAGGCCAGGGATGAGTTTTGTAAGAGACTGGAAAGCGACCCGGATGTGGAGAAGGTATATTTCATCCAGACGCTGATGGCGGGGTACGTCGGAGTGGTCGGCGGAGTCGGGTTTAATTTTCCGCTGGTTCCTCCGGAACAGGTTCCCGAGGTGCTTGCGCACGTTGGCGCGAAGCTTACGGAGGGACGCCTGCCCGCGGATGACGGTGAGGTCCTGATCGATGAGCGCATCCTGCGAAACGGCGGAATGAAGGTCGGCGACTGGTTTCAAAAGGATTCCTACGGGGAAGTGTTTAAAATCGTCGGAGCGATCCGTTCGGACGAAATGGCTTGTGTGGGAACGCCCCGGGGATATTACAACAGCGGTTGGTTCATCACGGTGCTGTGTAACGAAAACAGCTGCGATTTCACGAAGCTGGCAGCGAAGTACGGTGTGACCCCATCCGAGGCGGACGGGGATGTCATCGATGATATCGTGACGAACCGCGACCTGTACGAGCACGATGTCGCCGACTCCGTCGAAGCGACCGTGGCGGTCATCATGCTGGTGACCATGATATTCTTAAGCATCTCCATGATCGTCGCCTATGTTTCGTTTATGCGAAACCGCGTGAACGAGTACTGCCTCTACGTATCCATCGGCTACTCGCGGAGTGAGATTTACGGAATGATCATGCGGGAAATGATGTTGATGTTTACTGCAGGAATCCTGCTGGGGGCGGCATTTTCCGTGGGATGTATAAAAGTGCTTGAGGGAATCGTCATTGAGCCGAAGGGACTTGTCGCGAAAGTGTTTATGAAGGATCAGCTGTTGCGGATTCTCGGGGCGTTTGTCATGATCATCGGCGTGCTGCAGATTCCCGTGATCGTGTCGGTATACAAGATCAAGACCATCGATCTGATCGAGGATTGAGGAGGAACGGAAAATGTTTGAAATCAAGAATATCAGCAAGATTTACGATATGGATACGGACGAGAAAATGTACGCTCTCGCGGGGTTCGACCTCACGCTTCCGGACACAGGGCTTGTGGGAATCATCGGGCCTTCCGGCAGCGGCAAGAGCACGTTGATGTACTGCATCTCCACGCTCAAGAAGCCCACGGAGGGCAGTGTTGTCTACAACGGTACCGATATCACGGAGATTCCGGACCGCGCGCGGGAGAAACTACGCCGCACGGAGTTCGGATTCGTGTTCCAGAAGCACTATCTGGTCCCGTATATGAGCGCCCTCGACAACGTCATCGTTGCGGCTCCGGCCGGCAGTAACGCGGAGGAGAAGGCGAAGGAAGCGCTTCGGACCCTGGGCCTTAAGGAGCGCGAGTTCGGCAAGCGCCCGGCGAAGCTCTCGGGCGGCCAATGCCAGAGAGTGGCCATCGCGCTGGCGATGATCAACGATCCGAAGGTCGTATTTGCCGACGAGCCGACGGCGTCCCTCGACCATGAAAACGCGTTCAATGTCATGCGGATCCTCAAGGAGTATTCGAAGGACCGCCTTGTCCTGGTGGTCACCCACGACCGGTCCATCCTCACCGATGTGGATATGATGGTGGAGATGTGGGACGGCACGGTGAGCAATGTCACAAAAGACCGCGCGTAACGGGGGCAGAAGAGCAGGGAAAGGAGCGGGGCAATGAAGCCATTTTCCGCATTATATTATATCCGCGGCAACAAGGGCCGGTCGGCGATCATCATCCTGATGATGTTCCTCACGGTCTGCATCATGCTTGCCGGCAATTACTTGAGCAGCTTGTGGTGGTTCTATGAGAAGGCGGAGGAGTACGGCGACAAGATCGTGGTCGTCGGGGCGATCACGACCGATACCGATTATGTCGATTACCGAAGCTTCTACGAGGACCTCTGCAACGACGACAAACTGACGGTGTTAGGCAGAAGCGGTCGTGGATTCAGCGGGCTGTCGGTGAAGACGACCATCGGATTTGACACCAATGTCGGTAATTTCGTGTTCAACTCGGCGGCGGATATGCAGCGCGCCTTCGATCATCTCGGGATCCGGTTTGACTGCAGCGGCCTTAAAGACATGGACATGGTGATGAGCAAAAGCCTCGCGGACAACGCGGGAATGAAGCTCGGCGATGTTTCGAAGGACAAGCGGTTCACCCTGAACGGGCTGATCGATGACGGCAGTTACGTCGTGTTCTACCTGTACGAGGAGGAGCCGACGGACGGCATTTTATACCGCGCAAACATCCTAAGCGAATCGATGTCGGGGCAGGAACTGTTCGACTATCTGAAGAACCTGCGGGGCGACCGCAAAGTTCAGATCATCGAGCCGAACGCCCAGATGGTGTACCGGGAGATGGAGCCGGCCAAGCTGATTTTCTACGCAGGCATGATCATCCTCTCCGTCATCCTCGCGGTCACCCTCAACTCCGTGGTGACGGGCCAGTACATCCGCCGCGAGTACGAGTTCGGTATCTATCGTGCGCTCGGAATCTCAAAGGGGCGGATTCGTCGGAAAATAGCCTCCGAGCTCATTGTGATGGACCTGATTGCCGTCATCGGCGGCATCGCTGTTATCGAGCTGTTCACATTCCTAATGAATGAGCTTTTGTACATCCCCCGCGGCCAGTTCCTGCCGTATCTCTCGGAAATGGGGATCATCGGACTGATCATCTCCAACCTGACGGTGCTCCTGCCGATGATTCGGTTCAAGGGAAGGCGAATGTGCCGGATGGATGTGACGGAATTTTAATTGTTTTCCTTAAGTTATTGCATTTCCGCACACGCTTTGATATAATCAAGATGTTGTATGATCCAAGGCGGGAAAATGTTACATCAGCACTTTATATAGTGGTGATGACAATAGGAGAGAGGTGCGGGAATTATGAAGGAAAGGTTGTTGAAGGTGTTGGTCCTGATGGCGCTTCTTGTGTGCCTTTTCGGTCTGTTCTGTGCCGTGGCGGGAGCAGCCGGGAGTT
>JAGCVY010000008.1 GCA_017962105.1 Lachnospiraceae bacterium | reverse complement strand
GGTCGACCATCTCTGCCGGATGATGACCCTTCGCGTTGATGACCGTCTCGGACATCCGAAGAATCTTCTTCGGGCAGGCGGCAACGCAGAGTCCGCAGCCCTTGCAGAGATCCGTGTTGAATGTTACCTTGTTCATACAAAACCTCCCTGTACTTAGTCGTTCCAAAGCCGTTTATCCTGCAGATGCAACGGGACCACATCCGGCAGAACCTCCGCTACCGCTCCGGCGATCTCCGCTTTCACGGTCGTCATCTGGATCGGCAGACCTGTCGCCGCCGCGATATCCTTCGCGTACTTATCGGAAGCGATCACATCCTCGGGCGTTGTCTCGCGCCCCAGGTTGGAGTTGTTCACGATGCCCGTGAATGGAAGTCCTCCGGCAGCCTCTATCTCACGCATGACCTCCAAGGTACTCGCGGTATCCGGAGTCAGCGGACGATACTTGTTAATGACGAGGAGCATATCATAATCATTCTCCTCCAGAATGAACGGGGTGTACCTTCCGAGAGCCAGGGCTCCGCGGTCATCCCCGCCGATGTCCACGATCGCATGGCGCGACTTGACATCCACGATGGAATACAGCTCCTGCGGCAGCGCGGGCACGTCCACGTTCGAGTTCGCGTACTCCGAACTGATCAGCGGGATTCCCGCTGCCCGAAGCTCTTCCTCGCTGTCCTTCGTGCGGTAGTACGGATTGACGATGTCGAGATCGGCGATCACAACATCCTCGCCGCTCTTCTTGAGCATCATCGCCAGATTCACGGCGATGTTCGTCTTGCCGCTGCCGTAGTGCCCGGCCATAAGCGTTAAGCGTTTAAACTTCATCATGCCACCTTAACCTACTAATTATACTCTTTCCATACGGAAAATGCAACCACTCTTCACTGCTCAAGCCGCCATTCGCAAAAAAACGTCTTTGAACCAATATACGAGGAAGCCGTTTTTTTGCTCATGTGGGCTGCGGCAACTCCGTCGCCGCAGTCCTGCCTTGGAGAGCTGATTCGATCTCGGAGTGCAAGCACTCCAATCGAATCAGCTCTCCAAGGCCCGGCTCTCGCAGTATACCTTGCTTTACAGCTTGTTACGTTGGATCTTTCCGCTGATCGTCTTCGGCAGCTCATCCATGAAGACAACGATACGCGGGTACTTGTAAGGCGCAGTGTGCGTCTTGACGTAGTCCTGGATCTCCTTCTTGAGCTCGTCGGTACCCACCGTGCCCTTGGTAAGAACGATGCTTGCCTTGACAACCTGGCCGCGGACAGGGTCCGGAGCAGCGCTTACGCCGCACTCGAGGACGTACGGGAGCTCCATGATGACGCTCTCGATCTCGAACGGTCCGATGCGGTAGCCGGAGGATTTGATGACATCGTCCTTGCGGCCGACATACCAGTAGAAGCCGTCCTCATCCTTCCACGCAACGTCGCCGGTGTGGTAGATGCCGTCGTGCCATGCTTCCTTCGTGAGCTCCTCGCCGCGGTAGTAACCGAGGTAAAGACCGCACGGAACGTTGGGCTCGGTGTAGATGCAGATCTCACCGTTCTCACCGACCGGCACGGGCTTGCCGTCGTCGTCGAGGATGTCCACATGATATTGCGGCGTGGGCTTGCCCATGGAACCGAGCTTGTGCTCCTCGCCGTAAAGGTTACCGATGACGAGCGTCGTCTCGGTCTGGCCGAAGCCTTCCATGACGCGAAGGCCGGTATTTTCCTTAAATACTTTGTAAACCTCGGGGTTGAGCGCCTCGCCTGCGGTGGTCGCATGAACGATTGAGGAGAGGTCGTATTTGCTGATGTCCTCCTTGATCAGCATGCGGTACATGGTGGGCGGCGCGCAAAATGTCGTGATGTGGTATTTTGCGAACATCGGAAGGATGTCGTCGGCGTGGAAGCGGTCGAAGTCGTACACGAAGATCGGCGCCTCACACAGCCACTGGCCGTAAAGCTTGCCCCACAGAGCCTTGCCCCAGCCGGTATCGGAGATGGTCAGGTGCAGACCGTCCGGGTCAACCTGATGCCAGTATTTTGCGGTCACATAATGGCCGAGCGCATAGAGGTAGCTGTGGCTTGCGATCTTCGGGTAGCCGGTCGTGCCGGACGTGAAGAACATGACCATGGGATCCTGTCCCTGCGCGCTGTCCTCCGTGCGGTCAAAGTGCGAGCTGTAGAGCGTGTACTCTTCGTCAAATGTTCTCCAGCCTTCGCGCGTGCCGTTGACCGCGATCTTGATCTCCACGGTCGGGCTCGTCGTTGCGGCGATGTCCGCCTGCTCCGCCGTGTTGCCGGTCGTAGTGCAGAGGATCGCCTTTACGCCTGCGGACTGGAAACGGTACTCGAAGTCATGTGCGAGCAGCTGGTTCGTTGCCGGGATCGCGATCGCACCGAGCTTGTGCAGCGCGAGCATCGAGATCCAAAACTGATAGTGGCGGCGAAGAACGAGCATGACGCGGTCGCCCTTCTGGATGCCGAGAGACTTGAAGTAGTTCGCGCACTGGTTGCTCTTGCGGCGAAGATCCTCGAACGTGAAGCGGCGCTCCACCTTGTTGACATCGAGGTGGATCATCGCGAGCTTGTCGGGGTTCTTACGGGCGATACCGTCGACGATATCAAACGCAAAATTAAATTTGTCGGTGTCAACGAAATCGATCTTCTTGAGACGGCCGTTGTCGTCCTCCTCGCAGCGGACGAACTTGTCGCTCACGAAGCTTCGCTTTGCGGTGTGGCCGGTGACAAGCGTGTCGGTCACATCCTTCTCCGCGGTGTCCGTATCCGGAAGGACCACGGCGAGGAACGTCACATCCTGCTCGTTGATGGCGATCATACCGTGAGGCGTGGAGCTCTTGTAGAAAATGCTGTCACCCTCGCGGAGGATCTCCACATGGTCGCCGACCTGGACCTTCATGCAGCCCTTGAGCACGAGGTCGAACTCCTGGCCGGAGTGCGTCGTCGTGTGGATCGGCTTCTTCTGCTGCTCAGCAGAGTATTCATAGCGAACCCAGTAGGGCTCGGCGAGCTTGTTCTTGAACATCGGCGCGAGGTTCTTGATCAGGATGCCCTGCTCCTCCGCCGTAACCTGGCCCTTGCCGTTTCTCGTCACCGTATAGGACGAAAGCTTGGCCGTGTGACCTTCGGTGATCGCCGAAAGCTCTACGTGGAATGCCTGCGTGCACTTGTGAATAAAGGTGAAGGGAAGGTCTTCCTTGCCTTCCTCATACGAGAGGTACTGTGCCTCGCTCACTTCCGTCAGAGCCGCTGCCTCAGCAACGCTCATACCGGCGATCTCGCGCAGCTCGCGGATACGCGCTGCAACTTCCTTCAACTTGCTGTCGACTGTCTCGTTCATTGGGATTGTCCTCCTGGCTCTCTTGCCTGTGTTGTTTTGTCCTGCCTGTTTTGATGGACGCAACCTCCAGACGGCCTCAGAAACTAAGAAAGCTCGCCTCAAAGTTGCCTTTGAGACGAGCCATATAACCCGCGGTACCACTCAAATTGCGCTTTCGCGCCACTCAGGGACTCCATCAAGTCCTTTGCTCTTACGCGGCTTCACGGAATCCCTTACTGCCCGCAGTGCACTGCAGGTTTCAGGTCTTCAGCTCGGAAGGGATGTGTCACTTGATGCTCTGCTGCCGGTTCACACCAACCACCGGCTCTCTGAAAGCTCGACATCGGACGGTCTTCGTCATCGCTTTTACGCTTTATTCTGTTGAATTGTCCGCATTGTAGCGCTTTTCGAACGCGTTGTCAACAACTTTTTTTCATTTTCCGAAAGAATGCTCTTCCGGCGTCACGATCAGTTCCCCGCAACCGCATCGTTGTAGGCCTTCTGGATCTGCTCGGTCTTGTTGTCCGTAAGACCGTTCACAACCTCTGCGAGCGAAGCGAACTGCTCAGTCGTGCCGTGCGTCTTAGCGCAGGTGACGGCGTTCGTGCGGAGCAGGTAATCAGCGTCGGCATCCTTGATGATGTCATGTACGCGCTCGACACCAGCGGGTTGAAGTCCGCGATATTCAGCTGCTCATCCAGATGGATCGAAAAATAAACCCCCGCCTTCTCGGCAAACTCCTTCAGCGCGTCCGTGTACTCCAGGTACTGCACCTGGTACTCTGGAAAATTCATATTCAGCTCGATGAACGAAAGCCCCAGTTCCCGGCACAACGCGAGGTTGTCCTCCAGGGTGCGGTTTTCAATTAGGGTTGGCATTCCGAATTGCATCTCATTTTCCTCCATCATCTTACTCAAACTCGAAATATGCGCCCTTGTCGATTTCGCCGTCAGTAATACTTATGCGGAAAGAAAAACTCCTCGTAGACTCGTCGAATGTTCCATAGTCTTCGTCTCTTGGATTCGGAGAGCCGAAGTACCCGATGTGGATGCAGGAAGTCTTATAATCTCCGAATATACTCCGGCATTTCCGCCTCCCAGTCATCAACATACATATCGAATCCCCATTGCTCTTATCCGACTTTGTTTTTCATCAAACTGCCCTATTTTCACTTTGGTTTTTTAGTACTATTCCCGCATTGTATCTGAATTAATTCCTCGATATAATAAGTGTTAAGAAATTTTCAAAGGAGACGATTCCATCCATGAGTTACAAGACAATCGATGGTCTAATGCGCCATCTTAGAGGCAATGGAATAAAGATTGCCGGAAGTGCGCAAAAACGTTTACTGCGTAATACCGGATACTTTCACGGTTATAAAGGCTATCGCTTTTTTGGCACTTCATCTACACGTCTTCCATTCATATCTTTTGACGAAGTATATGCGACCATACAGTACGACTCTAAACTCAAGAACCTTCTATACGGCAAAATGATGTTTATTGAAACTGCCGTAAAGAATATTGCTCTCGAGAGTATCATGCGGTTCACTAATTCCGAAAGCATACAGGACATGTATGACAAGGCAGTTACTTCCTACAGAAACTGTCCAGCGAACTATACATCCGACCAACGAAAGAAGGCCCAGCAAAACAAGCTGAATCTGGAAGGAATGATTCAATCGAACCTAACTAAGGCATATAAATCCGAGAATCCTAAGATTACTCATTTCTACAATAATGTGGGTTATTCCGGAGTCCCACTTTGGTCGCTATTTGAAATTCTAACACTCGGTGACTTCGGTTTTCTTCTCTCTTGTTTGGTTTATGATGTCCGCAATGATATTTCTCGCAGTTTAGGTTTTAATGTATCCGCCGATACCGATCGACAGCTTGTATATAAATATATCTACACGTTAAAAGATCTGCGAAATGCAATAGCACATAACGCCGTTGTATTCGACACACGGTTTAGAAATATCGATCCTACAAAAGCAATGAAACGATGTTTGGAGCAGGAAATTGGTCTTTCCTACGTCAATTTCAAGTCAATCAGCGATTATGTTATACTGATGTGCTACTATCTAAAACTTTTGGGTATTAGCAAGACCGAGCTTAAAGTTTTCATTCGCGATTTTGAGCGAATAACAGAAGAATATCGAACTTCAGTAAGCCCATCCGTTGCGAATATAGTAATAAAAACTGATTTTTCAACGCGCATTTCAACCTTAAAAAAATACCTGTGATGGTTGATTTTTCATCCAAATTACTATATACTGTAGTCAGTAATTGGGGTATGTGTTTGCGGACACATACTTGAGAGGGGGTCGACTTTGGTCGACTCCCTCTTGTATTATAACCAAAGGCAATTTTCCGCACAAAAAAGAGCTCCCACCTCAGTGAGCGCCCTCCGTAGTTCCCAATTCGATTATTTAAAACCCAATGAATATGATGTAGAAGAACAGTCGTAAGCCAAAGATCACGAACGCCGCCACAAGCGCGGCAAATGCGATGAAGTTGACGAAGCTTATGCCCATCTCGCCCCATGTGTGCTCGGAGAATGTGAATATGCATTTCAGGGACTCGATGATTTCCGCGAACGGCCGGAAGAAGTCGTCCCGCAGGTACTTAAGCGGTGTGGTCGCGGTTACGGCGGTTCCCCGGCATTTGCCGTAGCGCTTCCTCTCCATCACGATGTCAAAGACGACCGCTGCCGCATAGACGGCCACAAGCGCAATGAAGAGGATCGTGCCTGCATCTTCAAGCCACGTACCGCTTATGCTGTAATCCTTCTTCAGAAAATGCTCGCTCACAAGGATCAGAACGGCATATAACACTGCGGACCGGAACCAGTCGAGGATTTTCCCGAGAACTGCCTGACGGTTAGCTTGTACCTGTTCCCCTGATTGATTGTTGTTTTCCATGTTTTACTACCCCTCGTTTTTTACTGACTCATTTTGTTGCCTTGTACTCAATTGTGTCTGTATAGAACCACGGATGGTACTTCCCCTCCGTCTTTACATACAGCCGGAACGAGAGCACATCATTTTCCTTCAGCGTGATACGCTGATGGCCCCAACATCCGCTCAATATGTACTCATCCTCGAACAAGTGCACGAATGCCGTCTCCCCGTTGAGTGTCGCCTCCATCGTACATCGCTCGTACATGTCGGTCTGATTCAAAAAGAACAGGTCGTAGGTGTCGCCTCCCATGTGGCGGATTTCAACGGCGATCCCGTCCTTCTCGTAGATCCTCTCCCCCTTCGGGTCGGTGCGCATGCCGTCATCGTCGGTCGTGGATATCTTGCCCGGGTTGATCGTGAAGAGATGATCACCGAATCCCCCGGTCGTGTATTCATACACGAAAACCAGCGATTCGATGCTTCGTACCTTCGTCTCTCCCAGCTGCGTCAGATACCCCGTCGTCGGTATGCGGTATATATTGTTGACTTTTCCCACAGAGACCGGCATATTCAATGTTGATGTTCCCGACGGACCGGAGGACACCATGATGCCGTTGATCGCATAGGCCATGTTATACACGTTGAGGACCTTACCGGTCGCATTGTCATACTCATACCGGATGCGCGTGTAGCCGTCGGCATCCCGGCTGCTGCCGAGCACCTTGATGACAAGGCCGTTGCCGTTGTACATCTCCTGCTCGAGCACTGTGTAGTTGATCCTCGGTTTCTCCGTGGGCGTCGGCGTCATCGTGATCGTCGGCGTCGCGGTCGGAGTCGGTTCCCTGGCCCAGAGCCAGCCGTTCTCGTTGATCACGACCACGCTTCGGTATACAAACAGTGCTACTCCCAATACTATTATCGTTATCCAGAATTTCTTCATACGAATTCCTCCCTTCGTATTGTCTGTTCAACTCCTCCTAAGTTTCCGTAGTTTCGTTTTGTCTCCGGTGGTCTTCCCGGATTACGTGCGGCTTCGCCCGCCGCTTCTGCCCGATATCTCCCTCACTGCCAGTGCGGCCGTTTCGGTCATGTTCCGGCGTGCCGTCTCGGGCTGCATCGCCGTTACAAGGTCATAGGCTGTACGGTCGTTGATCCCGTACCAGGCCATCAGGCCCATCCCTCGTAAAATGCTCTCCTCCGCTGTCACGCTGCCCGCCAGCGCGATCGCGGGTACTCTGTGCGCATGTGCAAGCGCCGCCACCGCTGCGGGCGCTTTTCCCATCGCGGTCTGCGCATCGAGCCGTCCCTCGCCGGTGATGACCAGGTCAGCTCCCGCGATGTAGTCCTCCAGTCCGGTTTCCTGTATGACAAGCTGCGAGCCGGGCAGCAGTTCCGCGCCCAATACAGCGCGAAATGCAAATCCAAGTCCTCCTGCCGCGCCGGACCCCGGCGTGTCGGGGTCAGAGGTGCGCTGCGTTGTTGACGGTGTCGTTGCCGCTTTCGTGCTGTAGCTCTCGCAGAACTCGCCGATCTTCTCTGCATATCGCCGAAGTGCTTCGTCCATCACGGGGATATCCTCCGCTCTCGCGCCCTTTTGCGGCCCGAACACCGCGCTGCAGCCAAGCGGCCCGCACAGCGGGTTGGTCACCTCGCACGCGACGCGGAATGAGCACTGCGCAAGGAGAGCTTGTGCCGCTGTCTCGCGGATCTCCGCCAGATACATCAGTCCCGCCGCACCATTTTCGATCGTCTGTCCGTCCGCGTCCGTCATCCGGTATCCGAGCGCCTGCAGCATGCCCGCGCCGCCATCGTTGGTCGCGCTTCCGCCGAGTCCGATCAGGAATCTCCGGCAGCCCTTCGACATTGCATCGAGGATCACTTCACCCAGGCCGTAGGTGGTCGTGTACATCGGGTTGCGCCGATCCTGCGGCACGAGCGGCAGCCCGCATGCTCCGCTGCATTCGATGACCGCGAGCGGAAAATCGGGCTCATCGGCCAACCCTCTCTTTCCGATGATCCCGTACTCGCACTCCACCGGCTCGCCGAGCGGCCCCGTGACGGTCACGCGCTCGGTCGCGTCCTCCGTGAGCGCCGCAACGGTCCCCTCGCCGCCGTCCGCCAGCGGGCGCACGATGACTTCGGCATCCGGTATGATTTGCCGTATGCCCTCCGCCGCTGCCTCGCCCGCCTCACGCGAGCTCAGGCAGCCCTTGAACGAATCCATTGCGACGACGATCTTCATAGTGCTCCCCGTGCTCTTTCTCTCTGTTTTCGTTACACGCCGAATCTATTATTTCCTGCGATAGATTATTCGATTTATTATACCATATTTCGGGTGGAATAACAACGCAACTATCTGCTGTCTCAATTCAATTTGATTATTTTTCGCCCAAATGATATAATTGAACGCTTATGATGATAAAATTGAAAATGATCGTATCATTTTTCGAATTGCGTGAGTGATTTCCGCGACCGCGCAGGTGTAGTGTTGTGAAGGACCACTCAGAAAGGGGGAACGCCGATGGACGATCAGACTTTGCTCAAGCTGTTACAGACCGATGCCGAGAACGGTATGCGACAGGTGATCCACATCTACGGTCCCGCCGTGCACAAAATCTGCGTCTCGATCCTCGCAGGGCGCCCTCGTGAGGAGCTGGAGGAAGCAGAGGCCGATGTCTTTGTGAGAATATGGAAGTATCGGGAGAGTATCCGGCTGAGCGAAACTTATCCGCTGAAAAGCTATCTCTTCGCAATCGCACGAAACGTCTCAAAAGACAGGCTCCACCGCACGCGGCAGGACACACTCTCCTTAGACGCGGCGCTCGAGGACGGTATCGAGCCGGAAGCGCCGGACAACACGGAGGCTGCGGCAACCGAAAGCTGGCTGAAGGATGCCGTCGCGGCAGCCGTGGCCAAGCTTGACGAACCTGCGCGCAGTATTTTCCGCGAACGCTACTACGGCGGATGCAGCGTAAAGGAGATCGCGTCGCATCTGGGGCTCCCCGAAAAGAAAGTGGAAAACATTCTTCACCGCGACCGTGCAAAGCTGCACGCGCTTCTCGCGGAGAAAGGAGTAACCTCATATGAAGAATTCG
>JAGCVY010000067.1 GCA_017962105.1 Lachnospiraceae bacterium | reverse complement strand
TATAGTTCGTTGCAAGGGAGGTCAGCATGCCGTTCAAAGGCGTCGTACGCATCACCGAGAAGTCCTCGCCGAGCGGGTTCGCGATGGTCACCGTTCCGCGAAGCCTGTCATCCGCCGAAAGGCGAAGCTTGTCGAACACCTTGGGGCTCTCGAAGCTGTAGGTCATAGCCTCGGAAAATCCGTACTGCTCCGCAACATCCCTTGCGATATCATTCAATTTGCGATCCAGGGGAATACTTCCCTTGCCGGCGCCCTTCGGAAACGTCACCGGAATGTTTGCATAGCCGTAGAACCGTGCAACCTCCTCGTCAAGGTCAGCGTGGCAGAGGATATCCTGTCTCCAGGTCGGTACGATCACCTCGCCGGTAGCCCAGTCGTACTTCAGATCGATCGTCTCGAAGTAACGGATCATCGTCTCCTTGTCGATGTCCGTGCCGAGAACGCGGTTGGTTCTCTCGTAGTCGAACTTGACTCTCCAGGGCTGTTTCGGGTTCGGATACACATCGACGCAGCCTCCCACAACCTCGCCTGCGCCAAGCTCCTCAATGAGCTGGCAGGCACGGTTCATGGCCTCCATGGTCGTGTTGGGATCAAGTCCCTTCTCGAATTTTGCCTGTGCGTCCGTACGCATGCCGAGACGCTTGCCCGAGAGACGGATGTTCGTGCCGTCGAAGCATGCAGCCTCAAACAGCATCGTTGTAACGCTGTCCGTGATCTTGCTGTTCTCGCCGCCCATGATACCTGCGATACCGACGGATTTCTCCGCGTCGCAGATCATCAGAACATCGTTGTCAAGCTTTCTCTCCTGCCCGTCAAGGGTGGTGAAGGTCTCACCGTCCGCAGCGCGGCGGACAATGATCTTCTTGCCTGCAATGGTGTCGTAATCGAACGCATGCATCGGCTGTCCGTACTCCTCCATCACGTAGTTCGTGATGTCGACGATATTGTTGATCGGACGGATGCCGTTGGAAGCAAGACGGCGCTGCATCCACAGAGGGGACGGCGCAAGCTTGATATTCTTTACAACACGGGCGATATAACGGGAGCAAAGGTCTGTCGCCTGCACCTCAACCGAGATGTAGTCGGAAGCCTTCTCGCTGTTGCCGGTCTCGGTGACAACAGGCGGGCAGAACTTCTTGCCGAAGGTTGCCGCAGCCTCTCTCGCGATACCGATGACGCCGAAGCAGTCCACGCGGTTGCTGGTGATCTCATACTCAAAGTTGACGTCGTTCAGGCCGAGAGCCTCCACCGCCGAATCGCCGGGCTTCACATCGGGGTACATCTCCGGATCGAAGATGTAGATGCCGTCCTCGGCAGCCTCGGGATAGAAATCCTTCGTCGAACCAAGCTCCTGGATGGAGCACATCATACCGCACGACTCCACGCCACGCAGCTTACCCTTTTTGATCTTCGTGCCGCCTTCGACCTTCTTGCCGTCGTGGTCCGTGGCAACGCGGCCGCCGTCCAGAACGACGGGGATCATCGCACCTTCGAAAACGTTAGGCGCACCGGTGACGATCTGTACGGTCTCGTTCTCCCCGATCTGCACCTGGCAGACGACGAGCTTATCCGCATCGGGATGCTGTGCAACGGACAGGATCTTCGCCACCACAATGTTTTCCAGATTCTCATCAAGACGTTCGAACCCTTCGACTTTGGAGCCGCTGAGGGTCATGGCATCCGCGTACTCCTGCGCCGTGCACTCAAGGTCCGGAACATAAGCCTTAATCCAAGATAATGATGTATTCATAGTATTCGTATTCTCCGTGTAGATTATTTACAATACCGTGTGGCCGTCTCAGAACTGCCGCGAGAACCGAAGATCGTTCTCGTACAGCAGGCGCATGTCATCGATCTCGTACTTCAAAAGAGCGATGCGCTCAAGGCCGACGCCGAAAGCAAAACCGGTGTACTTCTCGGGATCGATGCCGCTCATGGTGAGAACACGCGGGTGCACCATACCGCAGCCGAGGATCTCGATCCAACCGCTGCCCTTGCAGAACCGGCAGCCCTTGCCGCCGCACTTAAAGCAGGAAACATCCATCTCTGCCGAGGGCTCGGTAAACGGAAAATGATGCGGGCGGAACTTTACTTTCGTCTCCTCCCCGAAGATTTCCTTCGCAAACTCCGCTAGGGTTCCCTTGAGGTCGGCGAAGGTGATGTTGTCGTCGATCACAAGTCCCTCAATCTGATGGAAGCAGGGCGAATGGGTCGCGTCCACCTCGTCCGAGCGGTATACGCGGCCGGGGGAGAGAATGCGAAGGGGAAGCTTGCCCTTCTCCATGATGCGGGCCTGCACCGAAGAGGTCTGCGTGCGGAGAAGGATATCCTTGCTGATGTAGAAGGTATCCTGCTCATCCTTCGCGGGATGGTTCGCGGGAATGTTGAGAGCCTCGAAATTGTAGTAGTCCTCTTCCACCTCGGGGCCGTCCACGATCTCATAGCCCATACCGACGAAGAATTTTTCGACCTCGGCAAGAGCGATGTTGTTTACATGGCGATGGCCCTCCGTCATCCGCTTTGCGGGCAGGGTAACGTCGATGGTTTCCTCCGCCATGCGGAGCTCCTGCATCTTCTCTGCAAGGGCCTGTTTTACCTCCTCGAGACGGTTCTCGATTGCCGTGCGGGCCTCGTTGACCAGCGCGCCGACAGCCGGACGATCCTCCGGAGCTACATCCTTCATGGATTTGAGAACCTCGGTGAGGGCTCCCTTCTTTCCGAGGAACTCCACGCGGATCTCATTGAGGACTTCCATGGTTTGCGCCTGTTCCAATTTTTCAAAGCAAGCGTTGCGAATTGCCTGTAACCTTTCTTTCATGGCGTTTGCGCAGGACCCCGACGGGTTACTCCTGCAATCCTTTCATATAGTTTATATAGTTGTCCACAGAACGGGAATCGATCACAAAATCGCACACTCCGCGTCGTTCAACCGTAATAAAGCCATCCTCGCCGCGGAAGAACCGAAGCTCGGAGTCCCTGTTTTTCTCCTTGTCCATCACTTCGACCCGGACCGTCATGATCGGATCCGTCTCGGGGGTATCCATCGGACGATACGCCGTTGCCACGAGCATAAGCGTGTGGGAGGACCAATCTGACATAAAATCTTCGCTGACTTCCTTCCCGTTCATGAGGAACGTGTTCTTCTCCTCTCCGGGAATCTGTTCGAACACATAGGATCCGTTCTCCGTGGTGATCTCCACCTTTGCAAAGGTGGTGTACGTCGGGAAGAACAGGGTTGCGTAAGTGTTGGCGAAAACATCAAACTCGCACATGTTCCGGATTTTTCCCTCCGACATCATCAGAAGGACATCCAACCCCTGAAGCTTCGCGTAATACCCACCGTCATCGGTGGTGTCGCCGATCAGAAGCGTGTAGGAATTCTCCTCGGTGCCGGCCTCGTTGGTATACTTGACCGTCAGCGTTGCAGCGGGATTGCTCAGCCCGTATTTGCTGAATTCCTCGGGTCTGACCACCTTCATATCGTCGCAGTAGATCGCCAGATACCACTCTAACTGCGCCAGCCAGGGAGCGTTGATGGTGTCCGCCTCCACCGCAGCCCGGTACGGCTTGTCGATCACCCAGTTGAACAGGTTTTTGTTGGAGTAATCATACGGGTTCGGCATCAGCTTCACCGCGTGAAATTCCGGGAAAAGACTTCCCTCGATCGTCACCTCTGTAACGTATTTTGCTGCCGAGATCGACGGCAGGGATACTCTCGAGGTGTAGTAGGACCGTTCGCGTACCATGTAAAAAGCGTAGGAACTTGACACCAGGTACACGTTGGGATCCCCTGCAAACCTGCAGTAGTACTGGTCTTTCGTGGGAACCCGGTCACCGACCATGATCGTCACGAGCTCCTTGGAACCCGCATATGCGGTAAAGGTCCCGGCAGGCGCCGCGAGCCCGTACTCCGAAAAATCGGCGGGATTCTCAATCTTGTTCAGGGCCAGAAGGTTTTTCAGAAATTCATGGACCAGATTTTCGAAGATCACCGGATTCGGCAGGTCATTGTCGTTGTACCATTTGTCGTCTTTTTTCTCAAATACGGCGTCGTAATACGTATTGTGGATCTCGATCTTGTCGACGCTGTCCACATCGATCGTCATGACCGTAAACGCCTTCGGGGTCTCGTCGTTCTTAACCGGATTGTTTTTCCTGTCCTGCAGGACAAGGAACAGGACGAAAAGCGCCGCCGAGGCCGCGATCAGTACCGCGAGCCAGATTATATGGGATCGTTTCATTGGGTTGTTACCTTCTCAACGCGTCTGCGCAATACAACCACGATTCCCGCTACCAGGATCAATGCCGGGAACAGGAACGAAAGCATTGCTACATTATTGCGCTGGTTTGTAGTCATCTGGAGAGCTTCTTCCATCGCAGTGGTGTTCGGGATCGAGAGAGCACTCGCTGCATCCTCCGTCTGTACGCCCGCCATGCATTCCAACAGCTGGAACCGGTTGGCGTAAGATGCACTGCCGGTCAGATAGGCATCCGAAAGGAAATAGGTGGAAGAAAACACGTACATCGTTCCGGTCACGCCGTTGAACGTATCCTCCGACTTGACGAGCAGCGGATACGTCTCGAGAGTATCGGAATCCGTAAGTGCAAGGTTGTCCGTAAGCTCGCGTACATACGCTTTCGACGAAGTCTCACAGAGCGCGGTGATGGTCGTCGTCTTCTTTTGCACTTCCGTCTTTTTGATGGGTACAACGCCGGGCCATACGGTGTTTCTCTTACCGTAATCCCCGAGGACATAGGTCACGTTGTCGCCGACGGTCCTGGAAACATCCGATTCGCACACGACGCCGCTGTAGAATTCCAGTCCGCAGGAACGCATAAGGCTCTGCAGATTGACAAATGTGTTCGTGTTAAACATCAGCGACAGGATAACCGTTCCGCCGCCGGTGAGATAATTCTCGATCGCGGTGACTTCACCCTCAGTGAGATCCGAGATCGGGGATCCGATGAAAAGGATGTTGCAGTCTTTCGGAACCGCTCCCTCCTTTGTGATGTTGCAATACCGGACCGTATAGGCGTTGAGACCCATGAGGTCCAGGAATGTCTCCGTCACCTTGCCCAGGCTCTCCTCGTCGCTGCCCTGGATCCAGTCCCATTCACCGTGACCGCTGGTCATGTAAACCGTTCCTTTGGACTCCTGCGTCACGGATACGATGGCCTTGATGATCTCCAGCTCGGCGTCATAACCGATCTGGTAACGGGTGAGGGTCTGCATGTCTATATCATAGATCCTCATCTGGTCGGAATCGATGTAGCAGTATTTCGAATCATCGTTTCCGTTGATAACGATGATACTGTTGTTTGTAATCTCCGCCATTTTGTTGTACTGATAAACAAACTGCGGATACTGGACCGGATCCTTATAGTGCAGATGGATATTGTCGTTGGCCGCGGCAATCTGCTCCGCACTCTGCTGGATCGTCAGCTCCTCCTCGCCCTCGGATGTCACATAGTAAATCTCAACAGGCGCGTTGAAGCCTTTCAGGAATTCCCTGCTTGCCTCGGACAGGGAATATTTTCCGGTCGATGTCAGGTCTTTGTAGGTAAACATTCTTCCTGAGACAAGATTGACTACCACAAGAACAACGATCACAAGAAACGACAGAGCCGTGGCATATGCTCCGCCGCGGAACTTCCGGGAGTTTATCGCTTTGCCCATGTCACGCCTCCCATCTTCTCTTCTTGATGGCCTGAATAGTCAGAAACACGAAGAGAACACACAAACTGAGATAGTAAATGTACGACGAAATATTGCAGATCCCGTACTTGAACAGCTGAAAGCGCGAATTGATGGAAAGCCATCCGAACACCTTGGCAAGACTTCCGTCGAACATCAGGGAATCATAGCAATAGGCACCTACAAGGCCGCCGACCAGAACAAGTGCCGTGACTACGGTCACGATCTTGTTTTTCATCATCACGTAGGTGATCACCGCGATGACAAAGGCGATGATCAGCAGGACCACGAGCGCCAGCATGTGACCTGTGGGAAGCATCTCAACGAGCATGTCGAGCATGAGCGTGAAGAGGATTACCATAAAGGTTAGGACCGCTGCGAAAACCTGGCTCTCGGTAAGAGCCGAAATGAACATGCCGATCGCCATGTAAGTGCAGCCCAAAAGGAAGAACGCCGCGATTGTCGTGTAGGCGATGGCATAGTTCGTGGCGCCGTAATTATGCAGTACCGGCGGATAGATGCAGATGATCACCACCGCGATGGCAAACACGGTGATGAGCGCAAAATATTTGCCGAGAATGATGCGCTCGATGCTCACCGGCGACGTGAAGATCAACTGGTCCGTACGCTGCTTCTTCTCCTCCGCAAGGATGCGCATCGTCAGCATCGGAACCAGAAGAAGGAAGAACGTCGTGGTGCTGTTCACGGCGTACGCGAAGTTGGCATACCCGTTGACCAGATTGTGGCGGTATTGGAACACGCCGACGAAAACCAGCAGGAATGCGACAAAAAGATATCCGATCAGGGAGGTGAAATAAGCGCGCAGCTCTTTCTTATAAATTGCTAGCATGCCGAATCCTCCTTTCCCGTCATCTCGATGAAGACATCCTCGAGGGTCTTTTGGATCGCGTTCATCTCATATAACGTCAGGGAATCGGCGGCACACAGGCGGAACAGGCGTGCCCTGTTCTCCGCCTCATCCGAAAAATACACCGAGTACGCATGGAGTCCCTCGCCCGGATTCTCCTCCAGCTCATCCCACTGGGAAACGTTTCCGAGCTTCGAGATGGATCTGCCGAACTTTTCCCTGTCCGCATCCACAACAATACGGATACCTGAGGTTCCGCCGAGGGTGCGGATGATATTTTCCGGGGTATCGATAACGATTTTCTTTCCGTGGTTGATGATCAAAACGCGATCACAGACCGCATTGACCTCAAAGAGGATGTGGGAGCTCAAAATGATGGTGTGCTCCCGGCCGAGGCTGCGGATCAGTTCTCTCATCCAGGTGATCTGCATCGGGTCAAGGCCTACGGTGGGCTCGTCGAGGATAAGAACCTCGGGGTTGCCGATCAGTGCCTGCGCAAGCCCGACTCTCTGGCGGTATCCCTTACTCAGGTGCTTGATCAGTTTGTTCTGCATATGCGTGACATGCAGAAGATCCATCACGCGGTCAACCTCCGCCTTCCGTTCCTTTCTCGGGACCTCCTTCAACTGCGAGCAGAAGAAAAGGTACTCCTTCACCCGCATGTCCGGATAGACCGGCGGGATCTCGGGAAGATACCCGATGCACCGCTTCGCCTTCTCCGGCTCGTCATAGACGTTGAACCCGTTGATCGTCACATTTCCCTCGGTGGCGGAATTGTAACCGGTTATCATATTCATGGTTGTGGATTTGCCGGCGCCGTTGGGTCCCAGGAAACCCAGGATCTCCCCCTTCTCGACCTCAAAGCTGAGGTCATCCACGGCACGGAAATCCCCGTACTGCTTCACCAAATTCTCTACTTTGATCACTCTGAATGCCTCCTAATCCGAACTGTTTCTCCCCACGCGGATGCACTTAACCGATGACATCCTTCATCGTGTACAGGCCGGGCTTCTGTCCCGCAAGGAATTTCGCAGCAACGATGGCACCCTTGCCGAAGATTGCCTTCGAGTACGCCATGTGGCTGATGGTGATGACTTCATCCGTGCCTGCGAAAATAACATCGTGGTCGCCGACGATGGTACCGCCGCGTACCGCGCTCAAGCCGATCTCGTTCTTCGGTCTGGGTTCACTTCTCTGAGAGCGGTCAAAGACATACTCCTTCGCCTCGGGAAGCGCCTCGTTGATCGCATCCGCGATCGCCAGGGCGGTTCCGCTGGGCGCGTCCTTCTTCAGGCGGTGATGCTTCTCCACGATCTCAATATCAAAGCCTTCCGCCGCAAGGGTCTTGGCAGCCTCCTGCACAAGGCGGATCAGCACGTTGACGCCGAGGGACATGTTCGCCGACCGCACGATCGGGAGCTCTTTCGACGCCTCGGTGATCTCCTCGATCTGCTCCTTGGTATACCCGGTGGTGCAAAGCACAAGCGGCATGTTACCGCGTCTCTTCGCCTCCGCGATTAGCTTGGAAAGGATCTTCGGAGTCGAAAAATCAACCAGCACATCCGCCTCCTCCTTCACTTCCTCAAACGAAGGATACACCGGAAAATCCGCATCCTTCGGTGCAACCAGATCAACTCCCGCCACGATCCGGGCATCCGGATCCTCCGCAACGAGCTCCGTGATCACACGGCCCATGTGGCCGCTGCAGCCGTTCATAATGATTCTTGTCATGATTCCGCCCCTTTTCCTTTTCCTTATAAACGGTAATACGGGCGGAACATGCCGCCCGAAGCCGAATGTATTCTACAACAAACGGGCCTTCGGCCGCGCCGTAACGGCACAGCCGTAAGACCCGAACACGTCTTATTTCAGGATTCCCTGCTTCTCCATCTCCGCCCTGAGCACCGCCAGATTCTGAGGCTCCATCACCGACAGAGGCATGCGGACACTTCCGTCGCACTGTCCCATCAGGCAGGTTGCCGCCTTGACCGGAATGGGATTTACCTCCAGGAAGAGGTCCTTCGCAAGCCGGAAATACTTCACCTGCAGATCTCTTGCAGTGTCCGTGTCCCCGCGAAGATACGATGCCACCATCTCATGAACCTCGTACGGGATCACATGGGAAAGAACGGAGATCACACCCTTTCCGCCGATGGACAGGATCGGTACGATCATATCGTCGTTGCCCGAGTAAATGTCCATCTTCCCGTCGGTAAGCGCCGCGATCTCGGTTGCAACGCTGATATCCCCGGTTGCCTCCTTCACGGCCACGAGATTGTCAACCGTCTTGTACAGGGTTGCGATCGTCGCCGGCGCCATCTTGCAGCCCGTGCGGGAAGGAACGTTGTACAGGATCAGCGGTTTCTTCGTGGAAGCCGCAACCGCCGTAAAATGAGCGATCAGACCGTTCTGCGTCGCCTTGTTGTAATACGGCGTCACCACCAGCATCGCATCCGCACCCAGGGCGTCAGCCTCCTTGGTGAGGTAGATTGCCGTCTCGGTGCAGTTGGAGCCGGTGCCGGCGATCACGGGAACACGTCCCGCAACCTGCTTTACGCAGAAGCCGATGACATCCAGATGCTCCTCGTGGGAAAGGCAGGAAGCCTCGCCCGTTGTGCCGCACACGACAATGGCGTCGGTTTTATTGGCAATCTGGTATTCGATAATATTTGCAAAACTTTCATAGTCCACCTCGCCGCCGTTTTTGAACGGGGTGATGATGGCTACCGCGGAACCTGTGAAGATTGACATAATAACCTCCGATTCATTCAAAATCATACCCTTTGGGGATGATGTAATATCTCGTGATAAAAAAATCATACAGAGTGGATTTTAGCATTTTCCGTCTCAGATGTCAAGAATCGTCAAATCCACGCGATCCTTTCTCACACCGACGATCACATCCTTTGCAATGCTTGCCACGATGGACTTCTCCAGCTCGTCCCAGGCAGCCTTCTTCGTCTGATCGTCTCGGGCGGCCTTCACCAGCGCTTCCCTGTAGGCTGTCAACGTCCAGGAGTACATCTCTCCGTTCAGCGGCGCACCGGTGACCGTGCAGTCGGCCGGCATTCCCAGACTGAGATAGGAATATTCGGACATTTCATCCAGGTCATCCTGGATCTTCATCATATTGTCAAACGCCAGCATACCGTTTTGGATAATGTCGCGGATCTTGCCCATGAAGCCCTTCGCGGCGTCGTTCTTACCGGATCTTGCCACCGAGAGGAGTTTCTCCTTCTTCGCCTTGTCCATATCCGTGTCCGCCGTCAGTCTCACGCGGCGCTCCCCGTTCTCCTCCTCCAGCCAGAACTTCGCGGTGAAATCGCCGGTCATGGCTCTCACCATGCCGATGGTCTCCTCCGCGAGAAGGCGGGTGCGGATCGCGCTCTTGCGGTCCAGATCAAGGGATGCGATGAATGCATCCGCTGCATCAATGGCCTTAGCCATCGACTCTTCACTGTTGTCTATCGTCAGAATCTCTGATCTGTTCATGGGCACCTCACTCAATCGTCAAAATGTCGGAAAATCCGGTTACTTCGAAAATCTCATTCACTTCCTCGCTGACGCCCCGGATCACCATGGATCCCTGAACGCTCATCCTCTTCTGGGCCGAGAGAAGCACGCGGAGTCCCGCACTGGAGATGTACTCCAGCTCCGTAAAATCGAGCAGCAGTGCTTCCGTGTCAGGCAATTCTTTATGTAATACCTCCTCCAGCTGCGGAGCGGTGGTCGTGTCCAATCTTCCGGTCAGGGCAATCTCACAATTCTTTTCCTCATGTTTCGTCGCAATGTTCAGCATATCGTTCTCCTTTCCTCCGGAGCACCCAAGCTCCCGCCTCGATGAGTCCGATTATACCACACGCGGCAAGCGTATCGCAAGCGCATTTGCACAAGAATTCCCGCGCGTACGCGTATAATGTTGGTAACCTTATCTATTTGAAAATTCGGAATCTTATGATACAATACACAAGGTTTGTGATACAATACACGAGGTATTGCTTAGAATTTTAAGAGGAAAGCAGGTTTATTTGCACCCATGAAAAGAAATGACATCCGGAATATAGCGATCATTGCGCATGTCGACCACGGCAAGACGACCCTTGTGGACGAGCTTCTGAAGCAAAGCGGCGTGTTCCGCACCGGCCAGGTCGTGGAGGAGCGCGTGATGGACTCAAACGATATCGAGCGCGAGCGCGGTATCACAATCCTTTCGAAAAATACCGCCGTCACCTACAAGGGCGTAAAGATCAATATCATCGACACCCCCGGCCACGCCGACTTCGGCGGCGAGGTGGAGCGCGTGCTCAAGATGGTCAACGGTGTTGTCCTTCTGGTTGATGCATTTGAAGGCCCGATGCCCCAGACAAAATTCGTGTTGAAGAAAGCTCTTGAGCTGCACCTTCCGGTCATCGTGTGCATCAATAAGATCGACCGCCCGGAGGCCCGTCCGAAGGAGGTCATCGACGAGGTGTTGGAGCTTCTCATCGATCTCGACGCGGACGAGGAACAGCTTGACTGCCCCATCGTCTTCGCCTCCGCCAAGAGCGGCGTCGCCATTTTGGAACTCACGGACAAGCCCGTCAGCATGGAGCCTCTGTTCGAAACCATTCTCGATTACATCCCTGCACCGGAGGGCGACGAGACCGCCGGCACGCAGGTTCTCATCAGCACTATCGATTACAACGAATATGTGGGCCGCATCGGCGTCGGCAAGGTGGACAACGGCACGATCCGCGTGAACCAGGACTGCGTCATTGTAAACCACCACGACCCCGACAAAATGCGCCGGGTGAAGATCAGCAAGCTCTACGAGTTTGACGGTCTGAAGAAGGTGGAGGTCGAGGAGGCAACCGTCGGTTCCATCGTTGCCATCTCCGGCATCAGCGACATCCACATCGGCGATACCCTCTGCTCCCCGGAGAACCCGCAGGCAATTCCGTTCCAGAAGATTTCCGAGCCGACGATCTCGATGAACTTCCTGGTCAACGACAGCCCGCTGGCTGGTCAGGAAGGCAAGTTCGTCACCTCCCGCCATCTCCGCGAGCGTCTGTTCCGCGAGCTGAACACCGACGTTTCGCTCCGCGTTGAGGAGACCGACACCACCGAGGCCTTCAAGGTTTCCGGCCGCGGCGAGCTGCATCTCTCCGTCCTGATCGAGAACATGCGCCGCGAAGGCTACG
>JAGCVY010000066.1 GCA_017962105.1 Lachnospiraceae bacterium | reverse complement strand
GTCTCGCCGTTTTCCGTTTACACGGCGCTTTGCATGCTCGCAAACGGCGCCGACGGCGACACGCTTGCCCAGATGGATGCGATGCTGGGGCTTTCGGAGGAGGAGCGCAACGCGTACCTTTCCGCGTGGGTTTCGAAGCTCACGGGCGGCGGTGACGAGGGAGCGACGTTTACCAACGCAAATTCCATTTGGATTAAGAACACCTTCGAATCGAGTGTTCCGAAGGATTTTCTGAATACCTGCGCGAGGTTCTACCGGTCGGCGGTTTATTCGGCGCCGTTTACGCAGGATACCGTCACCGCCATAAACGGCTGGGTTAAGACGAACACCAAGGACATGATTGAGAAACTGATCGATGAGCTGGACCCGCAGGCGGTCATGTTCTTGCTAAATGCCATCGCATTTGACGCCAAGTGGGAGGAAGAATTTTCAGAGGACCGCACGCAGAAGGATTACACCTTTATCAAGGAGAACGGCACGACGGAAAATGTCGACATGATGTTCGGCGAGTTTCTCTGCGGCTTCCTGCACAGTGATCTTGCTACCGGCTTTGTCAAGAAGTACAAGGGAGGCGAGTTCTCCTATGTGGCTCTCCTGCCAAGAGAAGGCGTGAGCGTCGCGCAGCTTGCGGAGTCTCTGCAGCCGGGCGCTCTGCGGGAGCTTTTGGCGACAGCGGAGATTGACAAGGTCAATATCGGGATCCCGAAATACGAGGCGGAGTACTTCGTCAAACTGAACGATGTGCTCAAGCAGATGGGCATGACGGATGCATTTGACGTATCCAAGGCAGACTTAAGCCGCCTTCTCACGGAGCAGGAGACCTATGTAAACCGGGTTCTTCACAAAACCTTTATCAGCGTGGATGAGAAGGGAACGAAGGCAGCCGCGGTGACCGGAATTGAGGTCAACAAAGAGTCCGCTCCCGCCGGAATCATCCTGGACCGCACTTTCGTCTATGCGATTGTGGACTCGGAAGGCCTTCCGATCTTTCTGGGGGTCTACGACGGAAAGCCGGTGCCGACCGGAAGATAACAAAAGCATTTGCAGACATCAATAAAAGACACCCGCCGAATACAGCATATCGGCGGGTGTTGTTTTCTGTATACAGTTCGGAATCCGAATCAGTTCTTTGCGTTCTGGTCCTTCTTGTCCTTGCCGAGCTTCTTCACTACGATGATGGCAACCAGAACCACCACGACGATAATGATAAGCCAGATGAAGATGCACAGTCCTAAAGGCTGCGGGCAGAAGTGGCAGAGAGGACATTTGTCGTCCTTCTTCTCATCCTTGGCTTCAACCTTCGGTGTCGGCGTCGGTATGGGCTCGTCCACCGTGGGTTCCGCAGTCGGTGTCGGCTTCGAGTCGTTGCCGATCTCCGAGGTTTCAAAAGTCAAAATCTTCGAGTATTCCGAGTACACATCCTCGTCCACGCCTACCTGACTGCAGGCGTAGCGGCAGCGAAGCTCAATGGGCGTGTCTTTTTCAATTTTCTTATGCTCCTCACTGATCAGTGAAAGCAGGGCACATTCCATTTCGCCGGGTTTGATCTCCCAATCGCAGTTGCCCATGCGGACCCAATCTGTGTCGCCTTTCACGCGGGCATACGTCTCGATGACGATGGAACCGCGTTGAGCCTCTACTTCGACGGCCTGCTTGGCAAGAGTATCAGGAACCGTGAGCGTGTAGGCCACCACCGGGTTGTCGTTGAATTCCTTGTCTGTCATGTGGAGATCGGTAATCTCAGGAGCAGCGATATCCTTGCCCGTAAGCGGTTTGTAGGAAACGGCATCCTTGCCGCAGCTTGCGGTCGCGGACCACGGGGAGAAGTAATAGGTATATCCGTCATCGCCGGCCTTGTAAACAACGAAAACAAAACGTGCGCGGGCATATACGGTATGCTTCGTAAAGTCGATTTCAAGCTCTTCGTTGTCGTAATCGTAAGTAAACTGATCCGGGCGAAGCTGGTCCTTTAAACCGATATAGCCGGTCTCGGGATTGCCGTTTAAGCGGTCGTCGTTCGGAACACCGCGTAAGATCCAGACGTCGTTGACGGTTTCGGTGACATTGCCGATACCGCAGTCAATGCCGTCCCAATCGCTGCAATGAAGCTTGGCATCGCTGTCTTTGCCGAGACCGTGAGTCTTGTCACCGTCCCAATACTTGTTGTAGTGCCAGCCGGACACGGGGTCGTCCACATCATCGAGAGCCCAGTCAATCTGCAGTGTGTACCAGGCGTCTTCAAGGCCGTACGGGGCGAGAAACGCAGCCTTGTCCTCCGCCTCATCTATAGCAGTCTGGAAGGCGGACATCGACGTCGGAACGCTGTAGGAGAAGACACAGGTCGTCGGGGAGTCGTTGCCCTCCATCCATTTGACGGAGACATGCTCCGGAGCCGGGGGCACGAAGGGATTGGGCTCGTCCGCGGACGCAACCGGTACCGTGAGTGAAAGAAGCATAAGTAAAGTCAAAACAAAAGCCAATCGTTTCCTCATACATGTAACCTTCCTTTCGAAGTGTTAAGAAAATTTTAGCAAAATACAGGGGGAACTGCAATTGTTTTTTCGTTTGACACAACTCCGGAGAGGTTTTTTGACCGCATTTTTGTAATGAAATTTTACGAATTGAGTGACAGCGCATGCCGGAGTGTGGTAAAATCAGCAGAGGCAGCCGGATGCATTATCCGGAATGGGGCCGGTGCACAGGAAAGACGGGGGAACAGATATGGGGTCAGTTCAGAAAAAAAAGAATACAGGATCGGAAAATGACCGCAATCCGCATCTTATCATTGCCATTGCGGCAGCGGCAGTCGTCCTTATCGCAGTGGGCATCCTGCTTGGATACAAACTCACGAAGAAGGATGCTCCGAAGAAGGCCGAGGGCGGGGCAACCCCGACCGTCGGCGCGGAGGAGGACGACGAGGACGGAGTGTGGCTGTTGTCCAAAAGATATTCGTTATCTATGGGAGAGGAATCGCTTGAGCGGGAATGGTCCTACGATGAGCAGGGCAGAGTGATACAGGAGAAAGCATACGGTTCCTACGAATACACGGAGTATTATTCCTATGATCGAAACGGTGTGAAGGCAGAACGATGGATCCCGGCCAGAGGCGGCAAACTCGACTGCGTATGGTTTACGGATTTCACAGGTACTTTTGTCAGTGTGGCTTCGGATTGGGGAGAGGAATACGAACAAGCATTTTACGATGACGGATCCATCAGGGAATTCCGAATATATAAGGATTCGGAAAATCTGTCCGCCGGCGGTTCCCATGAGGAACTTATTGAAATGGTGACATGGGAGTATAGCGCCGACCGGAAGAACGTGAGAAGAAAGACATATCTCGATCGAGGGACCGGACAACTGGATCTGATGCAGGATTATCAATTCGAGATGGATTCGCAGGGGCGGGTAGTCCGGTTGATCAATCCCGATGATTGGGACGGAAAGGAAGCTGTCCAATCCGTTACCGAGTTTCGGTATGAGGGAAAGCGGGAAACCCAAACCGTCACCAAGGGGAAGGCGGTTCTCGAGGACGTTTATGAGAACGGATTCTGCATATCCGAGAAGGTTATTGAAACAGACGGAAGCGGATGGATACAGAAGCATTGGTATCCCAATATGAACCCGTTTCCCGAGTCTTTTGACTGTCCGCTGATGGATGAGTGGATAGATTATGACGCTGCCGGCCGGGAGAGCCCGCTGTACGAAATAGAGTTTGATAAGGACGGGCAGCCCCTCCGGCAGATTGTTCTTTCTACCGGTGAAACAGCCATTGAGTATACCTACGGGCCGGACGGAAAATGGAACGGGATCCTGATCGGGAACAGTGAAAGTCCGCTGCAAATGAAAATGAACATCAAACTGGATGACCATGGAAACCTGGTGGAATACACACCGGAGAACGGCGCACAGTGGGTGTACGGTTCCGGTGCGCGCTATGAGTGGATCCGCATGCCCGACCCGGAGCAGTAAAGAAGTAATTGAGAATGTGTCTCCTTTGGAGAAATATGTGCGTAAAAACTGCGTCAACCGGACGCGGAGAGGAAAGCGTGAATCGAATGAGAATCGGCAAGGGAAAGATTTTCCGACGGGTTGCCCTCTGTATGGCGGTGATCCTATCGCTTGCTTCGGTGCTGAACACCGCGCAAGCCGGAGGGATGGTGGCAGCCGCTTTGGCCGGGACCAAGGCAGCGACGGCGGTGGCCATCAACGAGACGAATTTTCCGGATGCGAAATTCCGGGCGTATATTCAGAAGGCGTTTGATACCAATAACGACAAAAAGCTGGATGCGGACGAGATCCTGGTGGCGAGAAATGTCGAGTGCCAGGAGATGGGCATCGAGTCCCTGCAGGGCATCGAGTTCCTCACGGAGCTGCGGGGCCTCTACTGCATGGACAACAAGATCAAGACCATGGACCTCAGCAAGAACAAGCTGCTGACCGGCGTGTGGTGCTCCGGCAACCTGTTCACGTCCCTTGATTTTACGCCGAATCCGAATCTGGAGTGGGTGTATTGCTTTGATTGCAAACTGACGTCCTTAAATGTCTCCAACAACCCGGAGATCTCCTACATCGAGTGCAACACCAATCCGCTGAAGAAGCTGGATGTGACCCACAACCCGAAGCTGGAGCATCTGATGTGCGGGTCCTGCGAGCTTTCGTCCCTCGATCTGAGCAAGAATCCGAACCTTCAGCATCTGGACGCGTTCAACAATCATTTTACGAAGCTGGACGTGACCCACAATCCGAAGCTGAAGCGGCTTGATGTGTGGGAAAATGCGGGCCTCGGAAGCATCGACGTCAGCAAATGCAAGGGTCTGCAGTATTACAACTGTGCCTACAACGACGCGAAGAGTGTGGATGTGAGCAACAACCCCGAGCTGACCAAACTGATCTGCAGTTATAACGACCTTACGAAGCTGGACGTGTCCCACAATCCGAAGCTTTACTATCTGGACTGCGCGGACAATCAGATTGCGTCTCTCGATCTTTCGAAAAATCCGAAGCTGACGTTCCTTCAGGCGTTTATCAACAACTTCACAAAGCTTGACGTCAGCAGCAATCCCTATCTTGTCAAGGCCTACAAGGAAGGCAAGAAGGAGGACGTGTTCGGGATCGCCCATGAGTGGACCCTCGATTTCGGAGGGCTGACCTCCACGGGAGAGAAGAACGCCTACTACATCTGTTTCGACGACAAGGTCAAGCTCACCACGGAATCCGCCGGAGCCAAGGCGACTCCGACGCCCACCAAGGCGCCGGCGCCCACCGGAAGCACCGCCGATCTGATCACCCGGGAGAAGGCCGCCCAAACCCTCTATGAGATGGCGGGAAAGCCCGATGTCAGCGGGCTGACGAGCCGGTTTAAGGATGTGAAGAAGGGTGCTTCCTACGAAAAAGCCCTGCTGTGGGGAGAGAAGAACTCCATCTGCGTGGGATACCCCGAGCAGTCCTCGGACAAATTCGGCGTGGGCGAGTACATCACGAGGCAGGACCTTGCCCTGATGCTTATGAGATTTTCCGAATATATGGGCTACAAGCGGGCCATCGACTTTGGGCGGAGCGATGATTTTCAGGATTACTATGATATTGACTCCTATGCCTGGGAGGCGGTCTGCTGGGCCTGTACCTGGAACATCATGGTCGGCAAGGGCGACCCCGGCCTGCCGAAATCGGAGCGCAAATTCGAGCCCCACGGCACTGTGACCAAGGAGGATCTTTCCACGATCCTTGCACGCTTTAAGGAGGTTAACGCGAAGGTTACGCCGAAGGTGAACAACACGACTCCGACTCCGACGCCGACCCCGAAGGCGGAGAAGGCAACGCCGACGGTGAAGCCGACAGCAACCCCTTCGCCGAAACCGTCCGCGACACCGACACCGAAAGCGACAGAAACACCGAAAGCGACGCCGACCCCGAAGATGACAGAGACGCCGGGGATCACAGCGACGCCACAGGCAACCGTGACGCCGGAAACGGCGGATGTGACAGTAGCGCCGGAGATGACAGTAACGCCGGACGTGACAGCAGCGCCGGAATTGACGACAACACCGGCTGCGGAACCGACGGGAACCGCGGAGCCGACGATCACGGTTTCCCCGACACCCGTTTCCGGGGAAACATCGCCTGCGGTGACGGAGATTTCACAAGAGACAAAAAGCAGCGGTAAAGAAAAGAAAGACGAGAATTCCCTTGTCATCCTGTTGGCAGGAATTCTTTTGGGAGTGTTGATCGGCAGCAGCGCTGTGCTGATCATTTTCCGAAAGAAGCGAGACAGGGAGGAAGGAACAAAATGAGAGAATCCCGCGTTGCGAGAGCATTTTCCGCAGCGCGGGAGTGTTTTTTTGTCCCGGCATGTTAGAATTAAATCGGAACAGGGGGGATCGCAAGGAGGTGACAGGTATGAAGAGACGCTGCTTATTGTTTATGGCAGTACTGATATTGGCTGCTTCGGTTGTAGCCTGCAGCTGGGAACCGTCGGGTAACGGAACCGCGAAAGAAGTTGTTCCGAGCACTCCGCCGGAGCCGCTCCCGACCATCAAGGTGTATGAACCGCCCTATCAGACATCCCGGACCGTCACGTGGATGTTCGACTATTTTTCGGGCGCGTTCGGAGGGATCAAGGAACAGACCGCGAAGGAGATCAACCGGATCCTCTATGAGAGGGGGCTGGATTGCCAGATCCTGTTTGTGAATGCCGGGCTGATCGATCAGGGATCCCGGCTGGAGGAACAGATGGACATCTATGAGAAGGGGCAGGGCAGGAAATACGGGCGTCTGGACATTGTGTGTTCCGGAAGCAGCGGATACCTTGAGAACGGGAAAAGAAGCTTTCTGGAAAGACGGTTTGCCCCGCTGAACGATCTGATCGATTCCGCAGCGGGGAAAGCGCTTCGTGATTTTTATACGCAGGAAGAGTGGAAACAGGTTACGCTGGACGGGACAATCTATGTCATTCCGGCAGCGGCGTATTACTCCGGGGAGGACGAGAACTACAATATGGTGTACAATGCTGTCTGCAACGGACTTTCGCTTTCTGTCAACGAGAACTATGTGAAGTATTTTGACGGATTTGACGGGACCTATGATTCGCTGAGATCGATCTACAACACCATCGGAGATTCCAACCTGCATATCCTGATCGACGACTTCGGCAGGGAAGTCACATACGGACTTCTGGGGTATTACGACCTTTACGATTTTCCGTATCAACCAAAGACTAAGACTGTTGTCGACCTCACAAAAACCGACGAACTGCCAAACCTGCTGCTGCAGCTCTATAACGATATGGCAACGGGAATTCTGGTCCCGGAATACAAGCAGGAGACGATGTCGGGGGACGTGCTGGCCCATATCCATCATGCAGTGACGCTCCCTCCGGAAGGATTTCGGGAGTATCGGCTTGCCGGACTTATCAATGGACTTAATGTTAACTGCCGATACGGCATCGCCGCGAATTCCGGAAAGAAGGATCTGGCATTCGAAATCCTTACCCTATGCTCAACGGATCCCGAGATCCTGGGGCTGTTGTATCCCGGTCTGCAAAAGGAGACGGTTGAGCGTCGGAAAGAGCTCCTTTCCGCAATCCCGGAAGATGAGCTGACGGGTATCCACTTGACGGAAACCGGAAAGAAATACGCCTCCATCACGTCCTCTTTGGAGGAGGGGGAGAAGAATTATGATTTGGCGTACAATCAAATGGTCAGCGGCATGTTCATTCAGACGCCGGAAGACCCCCATGCGTTGAACCCAAGGTGGAATATTGATTCGGTATGGGAGATATTTACGGAACATGCGGGGCGGTACTCCGAAGTCTACAAAGTCCTGAATCAGGAGATACAGGACTGGCTGAGCGGAAAATGACGGTGTGACGTAAATGCGCACAGGTGTCCCAAGATGAAAAGAAATCGGTAATTCCGTTGCGGAAACTGCCGATTTCTTTTCTTTTGGTGTATAATTCAATTATTGTGCTATCCGGAAAAAAATAAGTGGCGAATAGTTTCCGGTTATTACGACTAAGAGGTGACAAATCAAGGAGGATACCGCACATGAATGACGGAGCTGACAGCTACCGCCGCTTCTTGGAAGGTGACAATGCGGGAATCCGGGAAATCATAGAGACATACTTTGACGGGCTGGCGTTGTATCTGAACAATTATGTGGACAATCTGTCGGACGCGGAAGATCTGGCAGAGGAAACGATAATTGAACTGGGCACGAAAAAACCGCGATTCAGCGGCAGATCATCGTTCAAGACGTGGCTGTACGCCATCGGAAGGCATCGGGCGATCGATCATCTGAGGCGGCGCACAAAGGAGGTTGTCGGTATCCCGGAGGATATAGAGCGGCAGATTGCGGACACGGAAACCGTGGAAGAACGGTGCATGCGCGACGAGGAGAAAAAAGAACTGTACCGGGCGATGCGGAATCTGAAGCCGGAGTATCGACGAGTCTTGTGGCTGAAGTATTTTGAGTCCATGTCAGTCGATGAAATTGCTTTGGTAATCGGCAGATCCAGACACAGCGTGTACCACCTTTCCGAGCGAGCGGTGAAGGAGCTGCGGGAACGCCTTGAGGGCACACGGACGGAGCAGCGAATGCGTCACTGAGACAGGCGGCTGCGCTGACAGTTCGGGTTAAGAAACGGAGACAGAAAAACTATGAGAGATCATGATGAAGTATACAGACGGGTAATTGCGGAGATTGAGCGGTACGAGCAGCGCAGACAATCCCGCCGTATGATGGTGCGCACGCGGGTGCTTCCGGTTGTGCTGGCTCTTACTGTACTGACATTTGTCGGTTTGTACATGATGTGGAAGGGACGGTCCGGAAACGGGACCGGAATTGTTCCGGGGAAACAGCCCGGGGTTACGAATATCGCGGAGAATCCTTCCGAACCGCCGAAAGGACCGGAGCCGGCGTATGCGCGGGAAGATTCGGAGCCAACGTATTCGGGTGAGCTGAACGGGTATGATTATTGCGCCGACAGTCAAATCCGGAATGACGGGAAAGAGGCGTACGCATATACACGTCTGAATTCGACGGAGGAAGGTTCGTCTGTCAGTGTCACCGCAGAGTTCCACGGGATTGACCGAAAGACACAGCTGCCGGTAGTCATTTCGGTGAGTGAGAATGGTACGGAAAATGAGGAAGGACAATACTATGGAGTTGTCCGGTATCAGGTTCCCGCGGATTCCGATGTTGTGATCGTCAAGGTGATTTCCAGTCATATTGTGTCGGAAGGCGGCGTAGGCTGGTCGATGGTTCTCAGTGAGGAGAAATCACAGGAAGGCTTCAATCAGAGATTGCCGTTTCCCTGGGATTCCGAGGATCGGGAAGTTGATAACCGCAGCTCACTGTACGGAATCCGGACAGTATTGAGAAACGGTATGGGGAGGAAAGTATCATGAAACGCAGGGTCGGAATCATCATTATAGTCGTGGCATTGTTGGTGATCATAGGCTGTGCAGGCAGTTTGAACGGAAGCAGGGAAACACCGGCCAAACCGTCGGACAAGGCGAATCCCGGGCTGAGCGTGACCGAAGTGCCGTCACCGACAGCGGAGCCGACGCCGACGGCAGTCCCGACGCCCACAACAGAACCGTCGCCCACAACAGAACCGACGCCGACAGCGGTACCGACGCCGACGACAACTCCTGCCATAACCGGGGAAGTGAGCAGGGAGATTACCTGGGGATTGTACGGGTGGAATCGGCCGGACGAGGCAGCCCAGGAGAAGATTAATCAGCTGTTGGCGGAAAAAGGATATGATTTCACAATCCGGTTCGTCAAAATGGGAAGTCTGACAGATGACGAGATTGTCTCCTGGCTCAAGGATGATAGCCCGACAGGAGGAGTTGATATCATGAACGCCGGGGCGTGGAGCACGCCGCAGGCAGCCAATGAGTTTGCAGAGACATATTTTACGAAGATCAACGATCTTTTGACCACGGAGAACGGGCAGGAGCTGCGGGCGCTTTGGTCGAAAGGTGCCTGGGATCGTGTGACCGCAGGAGACGGATCCGTGTACGCGATCCCTAGGATCAACACGAAGACCGCGGCATCCGACTGCTTTAACGCGGGGATCTATATCACCGTGCCGGAGGAGTATCGGGAGTATTTTTCAAAGTTCGACGGGACATATCAATCGCTTCGGGAAATTATCAGGGAAATCGGAAACCAGAACGTGTTTGTTGAATTGTCCTGCGGTTTTACGGACCGCCTGCTCAATGCGTTAATGGGGTATCAGGATTACGCGGGGATCCCCTATGATCCGAAGACAAACCGGTTTGTCAACCTTGCCAAGAGCAATGCGCTGAGCGAACTGCTGGAAATGCTTCAGAAGGACATGGAGCAGGGAATCCTGGTGCGAACGGCATCGCCCACGGTGTTCGGAGACGATGGGGAAAACAACGGCGGGGCTTCTGAGGGGACGACAGAGAGGAAGCGTATCGGTGTCATTCATGACGGCATCACGGAAGCGCCGGAAGGGTTCTTCGAAGTGTGCCTTGCGGAGGATCCGTATTACTATAACTGTGCGCTCTCTTACGGGATTTCGGCCGGTTCTGCGAAGAAAGAGCTCGCGGCATACGCCTTGTATGTCTGTTTTACCGATCCCGATATCGCCGTGCTTCTGACACCGGATTCCGCAGACTTCGTCCGCTCTGCGGAGCGGCTGGAGATTACCGCGGCGGAGAGCGCCGGGAAACTCACCGGTTTTGAGAAGTACGAGCTTGCGGCGGGCTGCCCTGCTGTCTGCGAACTTACGGATCCGTGGGATCCTGTCCTTGGCTATGCCCGATTGGGGACAAAGGTGTTGGAACAATTGAGTAATACGGATTATACAAAATCCATGTGGGGTACATTCAATATCTACAGGGGAGATTTTGTTAATCGGATCGCCGTTGAAGGAAAGGCCGCACAGGCCGTAACAATGTTGGTACCTGCTGACGGTTTCTGTGAAGTTGTAGCAGCGACGGAGTTGCTCTGGGTAGACTCGGCGACGGGAATATGCGGGAAGAAACTCCAAAAGAAAGCCTTCTCTTCGAGTGATGGTGACAAGCTGTTTGCCTGTCTTCAGTACGAGTTTGCGAAGGATGATTCCCGAAGGATCGCACAGTTGTCGAGTAGTCATGAAGCGCTTTTCTACTTTGATAAGACAAGGGACGAGGGACCTCAGGGCAGGTATGCTTCGACATGGCCCGTTGCGAATATCGTGGAGTGATCCGAAAAGAAAGTGCCAGCAGTGAGCCGGATCGGAGCAGGAATGATGGAATGGGGGTGACAAGATGAAGAAGACTCTTTTGTTCTTTTTGTGTGTTTTGGTTTTGTGTCTGACTGCATGCGGACAGAAAGGTGAGAAGCCTTCAGGGGATGCTGCAACACCGACGAATACGGCGACACCGATCGAAGACGGAATTACGCCGACAGAAGGTGAGAAGCAGCCGGACGACACCGGTGAAAAGGTGACACCCACGGAAGCTATAAAGCCCGGGCCCGGCGGTTCGGAGGCTTTATCCGATGAGTCCGGCTTTGTCTGTAACAGGTATGCCGGCCGGGGTTTTTTGACTGAAGATTTTGCGCTGTATCGCGGAGACGGCGGAAGGCTGCAATATTTCGATGTCGCCAGCGGAACGGATATCGTCTTTTGCTTTGAACCCGGATGTGAGCATAAGCCCGGGAAACATTCATGGGACGGAACATTGATCGAAAAAGGCTGCATGGCATATGAATTCTCAAACTATCCCGTCATGCTTTTGGGGGAGAAGTGTTATTTCCTGACCGATACGGGGGAGGTGATCTGCTCCGACCGGAGGGGGGAAAACCGCAGGACCATCGGAACGATACCGCCGTATATTCTTACGGATGATGTCTTTTTCTCGGACAAGGCGCTCTATGTAACATATTGCAGCCAATATGAGATGGTTGAGATCAAGGATGAGCACGGGAATTCCCAGTGGATGATCGGGGATCCGAAACCGACCCGGGCCTGCGGGATCCTGCGGGTCAGTCTTGCAGACGGAACCTGCACGGAGATTTTCAGTATGGAAGATTATAGTGCCTATCTGCCGATGTATGATATCCGGGGAGGACATCTGTATTTTCAGACGTCTTGGATGGACATCCCGTATATCGGACCGGATCTTGTTCCCAACGATCCTTCGACGGAGATTCCCGAGGGCCTTACTGTGGAAAACTATTGGGATGAGATACGGAAGCATATGTGGATGACAATTTACGATTACAATCTTGCCACAGGGGAACTTCGGCCGATACTGCGGGATCAGCAAGCGGCGGATCTGGTGTTTTGTGACGGCTTTTTTGCGGTGTCTGAGCTCGATGGAAAGACCGGATTGTATCGTTATGACGGTGAGCGCTTCCGCGAACTTGATTTCAGTATGGGAGTCAGGGTTTGGAGCGAAAGCGGGTTGATCTGTACAGTCTCCGGTAAAATCGACGAATACATGATGATTGATGAAAATACCGGAGAAGTTACAAAAAGAGTTACACTACCGGATGACTCGTTTTATCTGATTGCCGTCATCGGGGAGTCCTGCTACGGGATTAATGGTAGCAACACGCCGGGATATCTTTCCAAAAAGGATTTCTGGAGCGGAAATACTGCGAATGCCGTAGCGTTTACGGTTCAATAAAGAGGGTAAGCGGAAATGATCCTGGAAGCGAAAAATCTGACAAAATACTATGGGAAGAAGCCGGCACTGGTCGGTTTCTCCTATACGTTCCATCCCGGCATCTACGGACTTCTCGGGCCAAACGGCGCGGGGAAGAGTACCCTCATGGGGATCATGACGACGAACCTTAAGGCAACGTCGGGGGAACTGCTCCTCGACGGCCGCGAGATCCGTGCCATGGGGAAAGACTATCGCAAACATATCGGATACATGCCGCAGCAGCAGAAGCTTTACGACGGCTTCTCGTTGCTGCGCTTTCTGTATTACATCGCGGCTCTGAAGGGGATTGATAAAGCGGCTGTTGCGGGAGAGATTGAGAAAACCATCAAGGCAGTCAACCTGTGGGAAGCGAAGGACGACGCCATCGGGACCTATTCCGGCGGCATGCGCCAGCGTGCGCTGCTTGCCCAGGCCATTCTCGGGAATCCGCAGTTTGTCATCATGGATGAGCCCACGGTAGGACTGGATCCGAAGGAGCGCGTCAACTTCCGCGAGCTGGTTGCTTCCATCGCGGCAGAGCGCACTGTCATCATCGCAACCCACATCGTGAGCGATCTGGAGAAGCTGGCTTCGGAGATCATTTTCCTGAACCATGGAAAGATCATCGACAGCGGGACCATGGAGGACCTTCTTTCGCGCTACAGCGAGTCCATGGAGGATCCAACCATTGAGAAGATCTATATGCAGCTGGAGACGGAGGAACACTGATGGTTCGGCACGAATGGTACAAGCTGTGGCATAACCGCAGGATCGTGGGCATCGTGCTCCTTTTAGTGCTCGTCAACTGCGGGTATTTTGCGTACCGGGATTCCCATGAGGAGGTTCCCGCGAAAGCGTTCCGCGCACTGCAGGAGGAGCTTCAGGGTCAGTCCGATGTGGAGGCTTCGGAACACCTGACACAGGACTTTGAGCAGTTCCGCTCTGCCCTGTACGAGGCGGAATCCGGAACAATCGGGGTAGCGGCGCGACACACCGGGAACATCTTCGCAGAGATGTCTTTGTATTCGGCTGTTCTCCGGGAGTATGAGGATGTCCTGACATACCAATCGTATGTGAAGGAGGTCGTCAATGCCCCCGCAAAATTCCGCATCCTGCAGTCTCTCTTCGGAGAGGGAGGCCGGGAACTTCAGAACGTGGAGAAGACCGCAGAGGATTATCAGAACCTTACGGACCTTTCCCTGCACCATACCCGAACCCGCGGCATCAGCCGGGCATTAGGGCTTCCCAGCGTAGTGTTTCTGGAGATTCTTCTTGCCGTCCTGTTCATGTCCGTGCTGTTTGTGCGAGAGAAGGAACAGGATATCCTCTCGCTGTATGCAGTTATGCCAAAAGGCAGGTGCCGTCTGATGGGCGCGAAACTGTCGGCGGTCACCTTCGGCATTATCATCAGTAATCTCCTGCTTCTAGGGTCCACGATCCTGACGGGATGCCTTCTCTACGGCGCACCGGCGCTCCCGGACTGGACGCAGCCCCTGCAGTCCTTGGTCGGCTATAAGGCAGCGTCTCTGCCGGTCAGTATCCTTACCTTTCTTCTTCTGGTGTATGCCGGCTCGGTTCTGGTGTCGGTGTTTTTTGCGGTGCTCACTGCAGCACTCGGAATTGTGTTCAATACCTCGCGGATGGTGTATCTCTCCCTGTTTCTTCTCATTGGGGCAGAAGGGATCCTGTACTTAAAGATCGATGATCTCTCCTATCTGGCAAACTGGAAAAGGATCAACCTGGTCGCCTTTTCGGACGTTGCGGGAAGGCTCGGCCGATACCATAACATCTACATTTTCGGCAATCCGGTGAACGACTGGCGGGTCGCACTGGCAGTGCTGCTCATTGCCGGCGTTCTTCTTGTTTCGGCGGTTGCCGTTATGGTCGGAGGGGGAGTCGGGCTTTCGGTCCGGAAGCACGGGAGAATACGGGCTGTCGGCAGGAAGACTGTCAGCGATGGAAAGAACGGCGGAACGGGAGAAGGCATTTTCCGAAGAAGCGCCGGGTGTCACGGGAACATTTTTCTTCATGAGTGCTTCAAATACCTCCGCTTGGAGCGCATCGGGGTAATCGCGGTGCTCCTTGTCTTGTGGGTGGTATTCTTCACAAAGCCTTATCAGCAGGGATACTCTGTTCAGGATATGCATTACCGCGGCTTCCTGCTGCGTCTGCAGGAGGCGGAACCTTCGGAGTATGCGGAATTGGCGGCGGGGTTCCGAGCGGATCTTGAGGAGGCCAAGAAGAGCAGCAGCCCGGGAGCCATGCAGGAGCGGGAGGATGCGCTCCGGGAGATCGAGGACTACGTTGCTTACCTGCAGCCCCATGAGGGAGCATCGGCTGTGGATGAGAAGGCCGTTTCCCTCTTGTATGATAATCGCAAACAAAATATCCTGATGGGCGCAGCAGCCCTTCTTTTGGTCATTCTGTGCGCGACCTCCCTGTACTACATCGAGTACCGGACGGGCATGGCCGAGATGATCCGCATCACTGCGGTGGGACGCCGACGGGTTCCTCTGTGGAAGACAATCCTTCTGCTTGCTTCAATTCTCATTATCTTCGGGTTAATCTACGGCCGTTACCTGTGGCAGGTGAAGGCAGGGTGTAACCTTACGGGAATCCGCGACGCCGCATACAGTGTTCGGGATTTTTCCGGCTGGCCTGCCCGATGGTCCGTCCGCGGGGTTACGGTGCTCGTATACCTGAAGCGTCTGGCGGGATTGCTGATCGCATCAGCCGTGGCGGTCCTGATGATCCGCAAAGTAAAAAGCTTTATCTTCGCCGTTGTCGGGAGCGTGCTGGTGATGGTGTTACCGCTGCTGCTGTGCTTCTTCGAGGCGAAGCTTTTAGACAAGGTGCTGATGAATTGGTTCTTCCTCTAGGATTTTGCATCTCAAGGCAGGATCAGTGTTCCCGGATTTCCTGCTCGGCGGTCCGGATCAGCGCTTCCAGCTCCCTTGCGGAGATGACGTAGCTGCCGGCGCTGCGGATTCCGATCTGAACCTGCTCGTCGGAGGTGGCGACGTAGATACGGCGCTTGCGGGCGTGCTGTAGCGCGTACCGCTCGATATAGGCGTCGGCGGTCTCCGCCTGCCTGGTGAAGACAACCCCGATGTTTTGGTAGAGGGAGGCTTCCTCGGCGTGGCCGGGGACGCGGTAGGAATCAAATACCGCGATCACCTCAATGCCGCGGTAAGCGGCGTAGTTGGACAGGACATCCAGAAGCTTTCCCCGTGCGCCGTCGATGTTGACCTCCGCAATCTGCCGGAGGTCGTCCCAGGCGTGGATGATGTTGTATCCGTCCACGAGGAGGCACTCGGGGCCTGCATTTTGAACATTTTCCGTACCGCGGTAGGGCTTTGGCTCCGGTCGTCTGACCGGGGCTTTTTTGTTTTGCTTGGCGTTGGCGTGGGAGGCCTGGGCGAGGATGGAATCGATCTCCTCGGTGCCCAGGGCAAGGTCCAGTGTCTCCGTCAAAGAGCCGCTATAGCGGCGCTCCGGAGAGACCTCGTCCGCAGGCTTTGCTTCCGCGAGTACGGAAGGAAGGTGCATGTAGGAAAATACTTCGTCCCAGGGCACGGGAAATCCTGCCCCGGAAGCGCAGAATACGGAACCCGGCGGATTCCGAAGATCCGCCGCGGGGTCATACCCGCGCGCTGCGATAACCTCCTCGGGGTTGTGGCATTCCTGATAGCCGTCCGGGCGGTAGGAGATCCTTCCCCGCCCTTTGGTTAACGCGGGAATCTCCGACGCGAAATCCCGGAAGGTCGCTACCGGAGCATGTCCGGTGAGAACAGCGAAATCATCCTCGTCGGCTTCCCTCGTAAAATCCGCATACGAGGTGTCAAGCGCGTGCATCACGCGCCCGAGGGACTCCTCCGGGGTGCGGATGCGGAAGGCATACCGGGGCTCGAGGAGAACATTTTCCGCCTGCATCAAACCCTGCCGGACAGCCCGGTAGGTAGCCTGCCGGAAATCGCCTCCCTCGGTGTGTTTGGGGTGCGCGCGCCCTGCCACCAGCGTGATGCGCACATCCGTAAGATAAGAGCCGGTGAGCACACCGCGGTGGCGCTTTTCCGAAAGGTGGGTGAGGATCAGGCGCTGCCAGTTTCCGGAGAGAAGATCCTCCGAGAGGTCGGTGTCGAACTGGAGGCCTGTGCCGCGGGGCAGCGGCTCTAAAAGAAGGTGTACTTCCGCGTAATGCCGAAGCGGCTCAAAATGCCCGACGCCCTCCACCGTGTTCGCGATGGTTTCGCGGTACACGATATTGCCGGCATCGAAGGTGACTTCCGCCTCGAAGCGCTCGAGAAGCTCCCTCTGCAGGATCTCAAGCTGCACCGCCCCCATGACTTCGATGTGAATTTCTGCGGAGGTCTCCTCCCAGAGCACATGGAGGGTCGGATCCTCCTCCTCGAGCCTGCGGACGAGCGGAAGAAGCTTGACGCTGTCCATGTTGTGGGGCAGAACCCGGTAGGAGAGAACCGGCTCCAAAACCGGTTCCGCGGCCTGCTTTTCACAGCCGTACACGTCCCCGGCGCGGCTGTCGGAAAGGCCGGTGACTGCGCACACATCCCCGGCGGAAACGGACGGCACAACGGTAAACCGCTCGCCGGAGTACAGACGGATCCGGTCGATCTTGCCCACGTCCGGAACGGTCTCCTTGGCGGAGAGAGTGCCTCCGGTGATCTTCAGGTGCGTAAGCCTTGTTCGGTCCGTATCATACGTAATCTTCAAAACCCGCGCGCCGAAGGACTCCGGGTACTCCGGCATCACGGTGAGCGCGGAGAGCGCCTGCAGCAGTTCTGTGACTCCCTTGTCCCGCAGGGCGGATCCGAAGAAGCAGGGGAACATTTTCCGCTCCCTTATAAGCTTCGGAAAATGCGCCTCATCCACGGTGTTGGTTTCCAAATATTGCGAAAGAAGCCCCTCGTCGAGGAGGCTTAAATCCTCCGGGTCGGGGTGCGTCATGTTGACCACAGCGTCGGAGAGGCGCGACTTAAGATGCTTTAAGATCGCTTCCTCGTCAGCGCCCGGCTGGTCCATTTTGTTGACGAACAGAAAACAGGGAATGTTGTGATGGCGGAGAAGCTGCCAGAGCGTTTCGGTGTGCTCCCGGATGCCGTCCGCGGCGGAGATCACAAGGATCGCGTAGTCGAGCACGTTCATGACGCGCTCGGTCTCCGTCGAAAAATCCACATGCCCGGGGGTATCGATCAGCGTGATCGTCGTCCCGGGAAGGGAGAGGATCGCCTGCTTTGAGAAGATGGTGATGCCGCGTTCCCGCTCGGCGCCCCGCGTGTCAAAGAAGGTGTTCCGGTTGTCGACGCGTCCCATGGACCGGATCGCGCCGGCATGAAACAACAGGGCTTCCGACAGCGTCGTTTTCCCTGCATCCACTTCTGCAGCCATACCGATGACAATCTTTTTCATGGAGCGTCTCCTTTCCCGGAATTTTCGTGACCATTTTACCATACATGGGCGTTCAAGGTCAAAAAATCCTGACGGATGACGGCGTAGTGACCGCATAAGGTTTAGGTCGCTTATCTGAGCACTGATCAGAGCTTTCATTTGCATGCAAAATTGTTTGTCACTTATATGTGAGTTTGCGAAATGGGTAAAGGCAAAAGAGTTTCGGCTGATTGACATATAAACTCTGCTTCGACAAGTATTCGGTCAAAATATTCGAAAAATGTACTACCACCAGCCATGCGGCTGCGCGACGGATGGTTTCGTATACCCCGTTGCCTTGAGATGGTCCCGGTTTCATGATATGCTCTGAAACATAAAGGGTTGCAACAGAAGAGAGAAAGAAATAACAGGAAAAGAGGAAATAGTATGAAAGCAAAAAAAATGTTGCTTGTTGTATTGTCGCTGGTCGCGCTGCTCGTCCTGATGACGACCGTGACATTCGCGGCGGATGCCGACGAGTATTCTGTGAGCATCGATGACACGGAAAATGGCAGCGTGTCAAGTGATCAGTATTCCTATGCGGCGGGAGTTACCGTGACCTTGAAGGTGTCGCCGGATGAAGGGTACGGGATTCGCAGCTTGCAGGTGAACTCCGATATAGGGCCTGTCTTCTTCATCAGGACAGGGATTGATACATTTACCTTTACGATGCCGGAAGGGAATGTCACAGTGAATGCAATCTTTGACCCGGCACGGAATGTAACCCTTGACTTCGGGGAGAAGCATCAGGGGCTTGCAAAGGAATTTGCGGAGTTTTACGGATTTGAGATCTCCGGTGCTAAGGTTACCGTGACGCTGGCGTTCGGAGGAGAAGATGAAATACCTCCGACAGTATATTCAGCGAAGGAAAAATTGTTCGAATACCTGTGGTGGTTCCAACTTGACACCGAGGCGGGAGCCCCGGCTGAAGAGAGATCATTTGACGAGGAAGAGTATCTTGACAACTCTTCCGTCGGATTGAAACCGATCTCCGGGTATTCAAAAGGGACAGAGCTCAATGATGAGTGTTGGGATGAGGATAGTAATCCGGTGGTCCTTTCTGACGATCCGGTGTTTTATGTCATTTGGTATCAGAAGTATACCGGCTTGGGAAATGTAACATTTACTCCTCCTGTGATCGGAGCGGAGATTACGAAGGAGAACTACGGTTCCATAGCGACTGACCACTCCGTACCGGAACCGATGGCGACAATTACCGGCGTTGAATCCGAATATTTTAACAAGTGTTGGTATCGTTCTTACGATCCGGACAGCGGGCAGGCTTCTTTGATGTTTACCGGTTTTATAGAGCCGAGTACGGATTATTACACCCGCGTTTATGCAAAGGCTCCTTTCGGTTACTATTTTGATGATGCGGAAAGCGTTATCACCGTGGATGGGGCGAAGGAATACTGGATCAGGAAAAGCGGAGACAGTGTAACGACTGTAGTCATCTGGGCGTGCGTGACTTCCGCAGAACCCTCATATCACAGTATTTCTGTTTCGGACGATATCGTGGACGGTGTCGTGAGCATCGGAGACAGAACAAGGGCATATGCCGGTGAGATGGTCTATGTGGATGTCTCCGTCAATGAAGATAAAGTTCTTAAGCGCATCTATTGTAAGGAAAACGGCGAACAGAATGAGACCGTAATTGAGAAAACCGAGAAGGGTTACAGGTTTATCATGCCCGACTATGATGCAACGATCTACGCGGAGATCACCCCCGAGAACATGGTTTATGTGGATTTCGGGAAAGGACATGAGAGCTTTGCGAAGAACATCTACGGGAATGTGGAAGGGTTCACTGTTGACGGGGCAGTTGTTTCGTTCCAGTATGTTCCGACAGTGGAAGAAAACGATGCTGCGGCAGCTCTTCAGGTGTTTGTGAACGCTGTAAATTGGACGGATGTTGAACTTGAAGATAACGGAGTAAAGCTGATGTTCAACTTCGGTCTGCACACGTTGGATTATTATGAGACCGAAAGGGACCTGGATGAGGAGTCTAACAGATACAGCTTGATGTCAGTGAGAGAAGGCGTCACATTTTACGCATTGTGGATGCAACCGGTAGGTGACGTTACGATCACGGTTGTCCCTCCGGTCTGCAATACGAAAGCGGAATACAAGGAGAACAATTATGGTGCGGAATCGGATCCGGCACCGGAGATATCGGTTGTCGGAAACTGTCACAGGCTTGTCGAGAAGATATTTTACGAGTATTGGGATCTCTCCGACTATGGGACACAGGGAGTCGGTGACCCGCCTGTTATGATGATCGGCGGAAACTCCTACACCGTAAAAGGTTACCTCAGTACGGATTGGGGATATTTCTTCCCGCAAGATTTCGAGGATTCCGTACAGGTCGTCGGGGGAACTCTTAAGTCCTGGGATGGGCATTGTTATTCGATTTCCGTTCCTGTAGAGCATGTTGTACCGGAGAACGCAATCCTCGTTGAGCCGACATGTATCAAGAAAGGTTCACTGACCTATACCTGCCCGAATTGCGGAAATGAGGTTGTGGAAGTGCTGGAGATGGTGCCGCACAAGCCGGGTAAGGTAGAGGCGGTTGAGCCTACCTGTACCGAGGCGGGAAACAGCGAGTATTACACCTGTGAGACGTGTGAGGGTTTCTTCGCCGACGAGGATGGGGAGGAACCGATCGATGAAAACAGTTGGGTAATCGATGCGAAGGGTCATACGGAAGTAACGGATCCGGCTGTGGCTCCGAAGTGTACGGAAACCGGCCTTACGGAAGGAAAGCATTGCTCGGTTTGCAATGAGGTAATTACAGCACAGACGGAAGTCAAAGCGCTTGGCCACGAATGGGGCAATCCGACCTACGAATGGGCGCAGGACCTTACGAGCGTGACAGCTACCCGCGTTTGCGGTCGTGACAACACGCACAAGGAGACGGAGACGGTGAAGACGGTGGCCGAGGTCACGAAAGAGGCTACCGGAACAGAAGCCGGCGAGAAGACTTATACGGCAGAGTTTGCTAATCAGGCATTTTCCGCTCAGACCAAAAAGGAAACGATTCCCGCAACGGAAAATGAGAACGAAGAAGGCGGCGAGGGTGATCAGGAAACCGATACGGACACGCCGTCCGAAGGTGATCAGGAGACCGACACGGACACCCCGTCCGAAGGTGATCAGGAGACCGAAACAGAAACGGAAGACGGAGATAAGGATGAATCCGGTAAGGATCCGATTACTTACAGTTCCGATCAAGGCGACCTTATTATTGAATGGGGCAGTAGTTTAACATTTACGGTTCACCGCAGTGAAGATGACGAAAGCTGCATCAACTATTACGTGGAAACGCTGATCGACGGAAAGAAAGCTGCAGCCGTTGCGAAAAAGGGAAGCACGATCATCACTGTTGATGCGAATACGTTGCAGAGCATCGGTGTTGGAAATCATACAATTACGATTGATTTTGTCGATGGTATATTTGAAACTACATATACACTTAAAGAAGCTCCTGAATCCGGATCTGATGGGGGATCGAAGTCCGATGATCCGAACCCGACCAGCCCCAAGACCGGTGATTCGGCACCTGTTGCTGTTATGTTTATTCTGTCAGCGGCCGGTATGGCAGGGATGATCCTTTGCAGGAGAAAACGGGTCGCAGTGAGAAGCAGCAGAGACTGAGGCATTACACAGAAGGTGGTTGTGAGCAAGGAAAAACACTTCGGAGGATGAAACTGACAGGGTTGTTGCTCCCGGTACAATTCAAAAAATAGAGTATATGGGGAGGTGTTTTCAATCAGCAATCCGCGGCCGTTCCGAATTCTTTCATGTTTGAAAAGGTGATTAAAAAAGAGGTGAATCCTCAACGATTCACCTCTTTTTCTTCAGTGGAGCATAGGGGGATCGAACCCCTGACCTCTAGATTGCGAAGCCTGAGAATAGTAGGTTTTATTGTGTAATCAAGGTGAACCTTGGTTGTTTTCAAAATCAGTGAAAACCCATGTTTTACTAGGGCTTCCATGGATATGAAGGATCCTTTTCGGAAACCAGTTTAATCATAATAGTCTGCGTAAAGTCGTGACAAAAATACAAAATGGTGACAAATTAGTGACAAATAAGGCGTTAATATTCTGATAATCTTGACTCTGATATCTTCTGCAAAAAATCAGATATCTTCCTGAGACTGTCTCTGATCAATCGACGATCTATATAGTGGGATTCAGTGACGTTCCTCGGGGAATGTCCAAGCCACATCCCGACAAGTTCAGAACTCAGTACTTCATTGAAAATCATGGTGGCAACACCGTTTCGTAGTTTTTCCAAGGAAATAACGGGAAGGTTGCTTGACTTGAGAATCTTAGTGAACTTGTGTGTTACATAATCAGGAGCGAGAGGAGTACCATCTCTCCGAGCACACACAAAACCTTCACCTTTGTATGCCGCGCGAAACAATTGAGCGTCTTGCTGCTGCGATGATCTGAGATTGAGAAGATAATTACGCATGTAGTCGTTTAATGGTAACTCTCGCCGGGAAGATTTTGACTTTGTGGTATCTTTTCGGAAAATCCGAGGGCACGTATCAGTTTTTATTACTGTGTTCCGGATGAGAAGCGTGTCATTTGAGACATCGTCCCATGTTAATCCGAGGGCTTCCTCACGCCGAAGTCCGTAATTTGCCATCAGGACTACGACGGATTCGATTTCAGATCCTTTCGCTGCTTCCAAGATTGCCGTAATCTGATCTCGTGTTGGAGCAGGCACCTTTTCTTTCTGTGGTAGCTTCTTTAGAATGTCACGGTACATTTTTTTCGAGAGTGCTACGTTCCTTGGTATCAGTTCGCGATCGACGGCGTGCGAGAGCATTGCGCTCAATGTAACAAGAATCTTATGAATACTGGCGTAAAAAGGTTTTGGAGTATTAGGAATACCCGCATCAATGTTAGACTGTCGCTGATTGCATTCTTCTTTGAAATCCTTTAGCAAACGTTCGATATGTCCTGGCGTCAATTCTTTCAGTTTGATGTATCCTATATGTGGCACGATGTGATTGAGCAAATGGCTCTTTTGCAAGTGGCAACTGTTTTTGTTGTCCTCCCAGATGTCTTCTAGATAGTAGGTTGCATATTCGGCAATGGTGTCGTTGCTATGGTCAACACAAGTGTCCAGGAGTCTTGCGCGGAATTCTGATTCAAGTTGCCGCCCGCGGACAGAAGCTTCTTCTCGAGCTGCTTTGTAAGCTCGCTCACCCTTGTTGTATGGAATTGGAACTCCCGTCGGAAAGAATCCATAAACAATTTTACCGTTAACGTCCTTCCCATATACTTGAACATAGTACTCTTTGGAATTTCTTTTTTCACCGATAAGTGTCATGAAACGCCTCCTTTCTTTTGCTTTTTGTGTCAGGGATAAGTTACGTTTTATGGATGCTTTGTGCATTTTGTAATTAACTCAATGACCGCTTGTTTTGGAAAGAGATATTTTCTGCCAATGCTTACGGCAATCAAATTACCACGCACAATCAAGTCATAGACTGCGGGACGACTTAGACGCAGCAATCTGCAGACTTCCGCTGTTGTCATCATGTCAGGAAAATCTGTAAGCCAGTTTGGTGAAATGATAGGTATACCTTCGCTATCAGGCGGACTTGTGACGTTGTTCATAATGGGACTCCTTTCTTCGATAATGACGGAACTTTGATGCAGTACAATGGAGCGAAGATTGTTCACAGCAGTGATTATCGGCTTTTTTGTCTCATCTCATCGGATAAAGTTCCTAATGTAGGTCTTTATGATACGTCTTTTGTAATCTATACTATAACACAAAATTGCCCGTGTCAAGCACAAATTGCTCAAAAGCAAATAAAGATTGCTGTTATTGCCGTTGTTTAAAAAAGCAATTTCGATTGACAAAACAATCCTTTTCGAATATTATGACAATAGAGATAGGTCTTCTAAATGTTGCGTGGATGATTGCTCAAGAGAGGATGAAGTAGATGGCTCGAAGATTCAAAAAACCTACTGGAAAGTTTGATGCAGGAAAATTTACCGAGTTGGTCAAGAAAGCAATAGGAGATCGGACACAAAAGCAGTTTTCTGAGGATACGGGGCTGTCGATATATTATATAAATCGATTGATTAATGGAAAGATTGATAATGCTCCGCGCCCGAATACAATTTCGATTATAGCGGCTGTTGCACAGAATGGAGTTACCAGTACTGAATTGTTGAAAGCAGCCGGATATGGTAAGGATGATGGAATCGCCTATGAGGCTACAGATGAATACACAAGCAAGGTCAGACTGGTTTCACCTGAGCGTGAACGATTTGTAAGATTGGGAGCAGCTACGATAGGGGCCGCCTTAGGACCATGCAAATGCACGTATTATGTTGAAAGCATAGCGGACAGCATAGAGTATGATCTTGTTATTCATGTAGGAATCGATGAGGATATGTTTCGCTGGCAATATCAGTTTCTGTTAGAGATGCCGCCCAAGAGAAGTGATACAAGATCCATAGGCTTGGTTTACTTTCATAAAGCGAATGAGAGTGTGAAACCAATCGATGTTTCTATCATTCAAACTTATGTAACAGAATCAGAGGAACTGTACAATGCTATTTTGCAAAATGTACCGGCAACCTCAGAATACTCTTCTGTAATGTTGATTGATCCGAACAGGCTCGAGATACTTAGAGCCGATCTGTTAAAGGGATCTTCAAACGATAGTCGACTTAGATTGTTTTATAGATACCCGGAAACAGATGAGTCGAAATAGGATAGCGTGTACCGAAAAAGTAATAGACGGTTGCAAGACTGAAGGCAAATGCAAGTAAGGAGTTTGCTCCAAATTGCTGAGGCCTTTGGTCTTGTTGTTTTTAGAGCTGATTATTCTGCTTATGTCAAGGTGAGCGGCTGGAGTGGGAAAGTTGATCGTCAAAATGACTTAAAATTGTAGTATTATTCACTCGCCTGTCATGCAGGCGAGTGAAATTGTGAGGGTTCTTAAACTGCCCCAATAAAGAAAAAACTGCGATAAAAACGAAAAATACGTTTATATTCCTTGACAAAACAACAAAATATGCTAATATAATTGGTATATAAACGCGTTTTCTGCGGATAAAGGAGTAGCAAAATGAGATTGCTGAGAATAGAAGCTGAGGGTATATTTCTTTTTAGTGGGAAGGTTTCAATTGATTTCGCTGCGGAACAGAGAGTTTATCCCGATAATACCGCGATGCTGTTTAATCCGTTTGGGAATACATATACTAATAATGTTCTGTCGTTTGTAGGAATCAATGCATCAGGAAAAACAACATCATTAAAACTGATTTCTTTTGTTATGAGTTTGCTTAATGCTGAAGCGATTAATACTATCCCAACTAAAGTAATATTTGAAAGATCCGAAGAAGTACTTCTGAGAGTATACTTTTATGATGAACAAAAGGGTGTTTGCTTGTTGGAAACGAGTATAGGAGTAACCAAAGAGAGCGGTGCTGCGAATAGATACATTATTCTTTGGGAAAAACTATATACTCGGCGTGTAAGTTCCGTCACTTCCAAGGCTAACCTGTTTAAGTTCACGGACGAAAATTTATACAAAACAAGGGAGGTGTCACAAGAGCAGTATGTATTTCTGAAAGATGATGTAAGTATTGTTATCGCATTGGGGAAAACCGGGAATATTTTTTGCAGGGACTTAACGGGATGGACGGATTATAATATTCTAACATCGTTTGGCAATTTTCCGGTTGAATTGATTCAGTTCCTTGATCCGAGCATAGAGTATATTCAGTTTAATCCAAATGAAACTGAGGTGGTTGTGAAGTTTAAAAAGGACAGCGGCCCGATTGCTATGCGAGGGATAAAAGACATCAGCCATTATTTATCATCTGGTACAATAAAAGGATTAAATGTCTTTATGCATGCTTGGATAGTCTTAATTAGGGGGGGCTACTTTATTATCGATGAAATAGAGAATCATTTTAACAAAGAGATAGTTGCTACGCTAATTAGATTCTTTATGGATAAGAGAGTAAACAAATCTGGTGCGACACTTATTTATTCAACACATTATGTTGAACTGTTAGATGAATTGGACAGGAACGATGGAATATACGTGATTAGGAATAAAGATGGGATTTCAATTCAGAAATTACATCATATACTGAAGCGAAATGATATTAAAAAAAGCGATGCCTTCCAAAGTGGAATGCTTGATGGAACGACTCCTTCATATGAAGCGTCCATGCGTTTGATGAAGGTGCTTTCAACAGGCATTATAACGGAGGGCGACGAATGATTGAATTATCTCCAATAGTTGCTTGTATTTGTGAAGGCGGCGCAGAGACTGCAATAATAGACATACTTGTTGAAAATGATAGACTTGTTTTTTCACGCGAGAGGATGCTAAATGAAGAGGTAATCCGTTGCAGAAATGGAAGAGATTTTGAGCAGCGGTATTTAAGAAAAGGATTTGAAAACAAGATTTCAATACTTCGTGTTATGGACTCGCACACAGAGGGATTTCGATTAAGCCGAGCTTATGAGAATAAGGTGGATGTTATAAAAGTTGTTACTTCACCTGAGATTGAAATGTTACTGATTTTAGCAGAGGGAAAGTACAAAGAGTATTCAAAAAACTCTAGCTCGATGAAACCAAGCACCTTTTGTAAGCAGGTTCTGAAAATGAAGGGAAATATCAAATCTCAGGAGTATATTCGTAGTTACTTCACTAATGTTGATCTGCTAGTAAACACAATACAAGAATACAAGAGGGTTAGGCAGTTAAAGCCGGGTGAGATATACCTGGCTGATTTGCTAAAGCAGAAATTGAGATGAAAACTATGTTGTAATATGAGCGTTAGACTGAATGTGATGTAAATGATAACGGATTTATCGGTTTGTTACTAAAGTAACAAGGCGGTATAATTGTAATTTGACAAAGGAAAAGGGAATGAAGAGGGCGGAGCAGATGTGCTTCGCTCTTTGCGTATATCGTTTGTGATATCTCACTCCTCAATTATGAAAGATAAAGCGGTTGCGTTTCAAACGAATGTGATAGGGTGTGCTCTTCGGAAAGGGCGCAAACAAAAGTACAATCCGCAAGTTTAACAGAACGTTTACAAAATGTTAACACTTTGGAAAGAATATTCCAAAGCAAAAAGGCATCTTTATAGGCAAAGAGCATAGTAGTTTTGAAAAGGCACCTTACGGCCGGGGTGTCCCTTCGAAACACATGTGCAACAGGTCTCTTTTTTGTAGGAGATAAAAGTGAGAACGGAATTATCAAAAGAGGACAATCAATTACTGCAGATGCTTCAAGATAATCGTGAGGCGGCGATTCAGAGGATTCATTCCTGTTACGGAAAATATCTTCTGTTGGCGGCTAACGGTATTTTGCGCAATGAACAGGATGC
>JAGCVY010000065.1 GCA_017962105.1 Lachnospiraceae bacterium | reverse complement strand
TTCGCTATAATTTCGGCTTGAACAACCTCATTATAGCGGAAAGGTGATTTTTTTGTATAACGTTCAACGCGCACCCGCATAGCGGGTGGTTTTATGTTTCGCACGCTTCGCGTGCTCAACTGGGTCACGACCCACTAATAAAAAGCCGGAAGGTTTCCCTTCCGGCCAGTATTCCGATATCCGGTTATTTCGTTTATTCCTTATGCCCGCTGTTCTGCTTCATGTAGTAGAAGAACAAAGCGATCATCATTCCGATGGCGATGCCTCCGGCAAGAATGACACCGAGGGCAAATTGTTCCGCCGTCAGCTGCTTTTTCGTTTTAGGCGTGGGCTCAGCCTCCGGCTCCTCCGTCGGCTTTGCTTCCTTCTCCTTCGCCGGCTCCGGCTCTTCCACCGAGGTGTTGTTGCCCGGCACGATCAGGTCCCGGCTCACGATCTCAGCCGCTCTCCCTCGGACCGTCTCCGCATCCGCCTTACTGCGGCCCGTACAAAAAACCGCAATCAAGCAGAAGGCAAGCACTAACGCTACCACGCGTGCCGCCCCTCGCAGGCAATATGCAAATCGTCCGAAGCCCTCTCTCATACATACTCCATGTTCGGCCTCTCTGCGAAGCCGCTGATTTTCTGTATGCGCACATTATATCATAACCCCCGCAAAATTGCAATCCATTCCGACAGGACACCGCCGGAAGCCGGGGCGGCTAAACGAACGCAAGGCCGACCGAGGGGGAGTTCCAAGGGCAGGCAAGGTGACCGAAAGGGCAAGGTTCCAGTAGACTAGGCAACTTCATCATCCGCATAAGCAGGGGCGTTTATGCGGAACTCGCTGCGCTCAAACAGTCCTCGAAACGCCCCATGCGGTCTCGAAGTTGCTAAGTCTACTTCGCAAGAGCGATGCTCTTGCGAATACCACAGTGCCCTTCGGCCATCCTTGCCTGCCCTCGGAACTCTCACCCCCCGGTCGGCCTTGCACCCGCCGGCTCACGAGCCCCGGCTTCCGGCGGTGTCTGTATCCAATTAGAATTAGGTTTACAAAAGGGAAGAAAAAAGGTAGAATAGGTGCAGTATTTTATGGAGATTTACGTATGAACGGATCCGGCACAGCCATGACAACCGAAAGCCGCATTTTACCCCGCCTCGCTGACTGCCGGCGGGTTCTTGTTGTGGCGCTCTGCAAGCTTGTATTTGACGGGTTGTTGCTGTATCTTCTACTGTACGGTCCGCTGCACCGGATCGGCATTTTCCGATATATGACCGACGATTACAAGGCGCTGTGCAGGGAGCTTCGAAGGATGTCCCTGCCGCAGCCGGGGTACACCGCATATTTTATCATCGGCGTGATCCTTGCTTCGGTTCTCTATCTGTATACCGTTTGGCTCTCCGATATCCGCAGAAAGGTTTCCTTCCTTGTTTACGCAGGTCTTCTCGGGATTGATGTGATCTTCGTGCTGCAACCGTCATCGCTGCTGTTCACGGTGCTGTTCAGCGCCCTGATGATGACGTTTTTGCGGGTTGAGCGTGCGCCCCTGCGGTACGGCCTGTGTGCCGCCGCTGTGATCGTGTACGGCGTCTTCGTCTGGTATCCGGCGCTTTTGATCATACCCTTCTATCTGATCTCACGCCTCTGGCAGAAAAATGACACCCACGGTATCCGCGCGTGTGTCCTGCTGATGCTTTTGTTCTGCATCCTCTATCAGGCCGGCGTGGTTTCGAAGATTTACCAGCTGCATCCGAGCATCACGACGAGCGTTACCTACCGCCGCCGTTTCCCGGATGAAAACTATATGGGACATGTCTCCTACTATCTGATCGACACGGTCCTCACGATGCTTCGGATCGTCTTCCCGTTCGACGCACTGATCTTCGGTGAAAACCTCGTGGTCCGCATCTATGCGGTCGCACAGCTCGTCACCGTGCCTCTTTTGTTCCTTCGGATGAGACGGCTGATCCAGATTAACTGGCGCGGGCCTGTGGCGCGCGATGACCGTCTGCAGATGGATGCTCTCGTCATCCTTGCAACGTTTGTGTGCAGTCAAAGCATAACCGCACAGGAGCCTCTGGAGGCTCTCCGGTTTATCTCCGCGTGCTATCCGTTCCTCCTGTACCTCACATTTTCCGCCGACAACCGGGTCTCGTATCCGGTGCTTACCCGCGACCTGTCCGAGAGCTGTCCCGTGGTGTTCTGCCACAACGGCGACGAAAGCTACGTGTACGACGTGCTTCAGCGCGCCGGCCGTTCCTGCGGGTACAAAAACGTGGTGCTTTTAGGGGATGAGAGCAACCGCGGTTACATCGCCAACTGGGTGGATGCCTCCACGTGCAACGCAGAGGAGATCACGCAGTTCCGCAACATTTTCCGTCCCTTCGGGATTGACTCCGTCGGAGAGTTCGATCTCGCCTGCTTTGAGCGGCATTTTGCGCTGTACGGTTTTATGAAGGAGCGGGGGATCAAGCGGTGCTTCCTGTGCGACAGCGACGTGCTTGTCTACGGGGATCTGTGTAATCTCGAGATTGACGATACGGATTTCGCCTGCACGGGAACCGCGTCCGACGAGTTTTTGAAGGAAAATGTCTCGCCCCACTGCGCATACTGGACCATCGAGCGTCTGCGCCAGTTCCTGGACTTTGTGATCTACGTCTACCGCTCCAACACCAACTGGCTCAAGGAGGTGTGCCGCAAGCAGACCGAGGAGGGCAAGCCGTCCCGCATCACCGACACCGTGCTCCTCACGGCGTGGTGCAAGATCCTCTCAAGGCGGGATAAAAACTTCCGCTACCGCAATCTCTGCGAGGTGAAGGACGATATCACCTGGGATTACGCGCTGTCCTCCGCCGACAACCTCGAGGCCGGCGAATACCGGTACAACAACACGAGAAAGACCAAGGAGTTCCGTTTCCGCGCTCACGTGCCTCATTTTACGAGGAGTTCCGACGGAAGCGAAGTGGCGGCCATGTGTCTCCACTGCCGCCACTGTAACCATTATATTCCCCTGTTGATCCGCGAGGTACGGTTCGCTCCGCTCTACGCGCTGAACCGCCTCATGTACCGGAAATAACAACCGAAAACCTGATGATCAAGAACGGCGGAGACCCGAGGGTTTCCGCCGATTTTTTTACTGCGTTAATTGTTTCACGTACCCGTTGACCGAGGAGACGAACTCGCCCTCCGGGAATCGCTCAAGATACTCGTTGTAGTACCGGAGCGCCGCTGCCGTATTGCCGGTGAGCTGATAGGTCCGGGACAGGTAGTACATGTTCTTCTCGTTATCCGCGGATTTCTCGTAGGAATACGTAAAATACTCCAGAGCGTCCGTGTACGAGCCCTTGTCGTACAAAGCCTTGCCCTTGTCAAACAGCTCGGAGCTTGTCATGGTAACCGTCTTGGCGTCCGGATAATCCTCGAGCACGCGGTCGTAAATCTGTTTCGCCATGGCGTTGGAAAGCTCTTCCTCGGACACCGCATTGATACGCTTTTGCAGGATGAACAGCTCATCCTTCGTGGCAGCTTCCTTCTTCTTCAGGTTGAGGTAGTACGCCGTCATGTTGAACATGTTGATTCCGCCGGCCTTGTTTCGAAGATCCTCGAGCTCCGCCGTGTTGGCTTCCAACTCGGTCTCCTGGATATCGATCTTGTTGCGGAGCGACTGGGACTCTCTCTCCAGGGCACTGATATCAGTCAGATATTTCGACATCTGCTCCGCATACTCACCCTGCGTCTCCTTGAACTCCTGGCGCATCCCCGACTTGATTCCCGGGACCACAAGGAAATAGACAACCATGATCCCAAGGAAAATGCCGAGCAAAAGCGAGATGAGGATGCGGTAATCAATGTGATCCTGCTCTTCGAGATACGACGCGTAGGTCTTCGTCGTAACAATCTCCGCTTCCTTCTCGTCCTCCGGTTCCACTGCGGACACCTTGAGTTTCCTGTTCGCCCGGAGCATCGCCCGGATCTCGCGAAGGTACTTCATGGATACCGTGTTGGTGACGTCGATGGCCAGCGTCTTTCGAAGGCACGTGCGGGCCTTGTCCATCTGCCCGTATTTCATGTAGATCAGCGCCAGCATCTGCCAGGCACGGATGAACTTCGGGTTCAGGCTTACCGCCTTCTTCAGCTGCAGGATCGCGAGGTCGTCGCCGTCGTGGGCAACCGCGTCAACCGCACCGTTATACTTGCGGATCGCAAGGTTTAGGTTGTCCAGCTTCGACGGGTTCGCGTGCAGCATCTCCAAATACCGCGCCGCGGGGTTATTTTCCTCTAAGAAGCTCCTGCTGATGATCCACTCCTGGATCGCTGCAACCGGGTCGCCCATCTCATAGTACACAAGACCGAGCAGGTTGCGCGCATCGACGTTCTTCTTGCTGATGCGAAGCGCACGCCGAAGCATGTCCGCCGCTCCCGAAAGGTCACGGTTCTTCGCGCGCTCCAGGCCGCGGTTATAGAAATAGCAGGAATATTTTCTGGTTTGGCGGTTCACTTCGATGTCGTAACCGCACTTGGCGCACACGCCTTTGGAGACGATCATGTTGGCGCCGCATTTCGGACAAATCATATTTCCCTCCCAAGCAAGGATTCCGCGGGCCCCTGGTTCCCGGGTCCGCCGAGATCGTTACAGTTCCTTCTTCTCCTGAAGGATGCGCTCGATGACGTCTGCCGCATCCGTGATCTCACGGCTCAGCACAGCCTCCTCCGCCTCACTGATCTCCATGCTCGGAACATATTTCTTCAATTCTTCATCAAAATCAATCATGGATTACCTCCCGACTGCCCCTGCAGTCACACTCCGTCTTCGGAACATACGGTTTTACCCGTGTTTCTTACTATATCACAAAACAATAGTTCACTCAATGGTTTCTTTCTCTGCCGCAAAATCGGCCCATTTTCCGATGGAAAACACGTCTTCGGAAAATGTATACACTTATACGATGATTTAACCCTTGACAAAGGTCTCAACCCATTAGACAATAAAAAAGAGGACCGCTTCATGCGAGCTCTCCGACTACAAGAGGAGGTATTTATCATGCAACTGAAAACTGTTTCCGATGTCCAACTCTTCTGCCGCGAAAACAATATCGCCATGATCGATTTCAAGATGACGGACATCGACGGCCGCTGGAGACACATCTCCATCCCCGTGGCACGATTTAACGATGACACCCTGAAATACGGCATCGGTTTCGATGGGTCCAACTACGGCTTTGCGCCGGTGGAGAACAGCGACATGGTCTTTATTCCCGACCTTACAACCGCTGCCATCGATCCGTTCTGCGAAGTGCCGACGCTGTCCATGTCGGGCGATGCGATGATCATCGACCTGCCCGCAAACCGTCCCTTCGACCAGTACCCCCGCAACGTTATCCGCGCCGCCGTCGACTATATGAAACAGACCGGCGTTGCCGACACCATGATCATCGGACCCGAATTCGAGTTCCACGTGTTTGACAATGTCTGGTACGACATCAAGTCAAACGGCGTCTCCTACGAGGTGGACACGGTCCAGGCCGAATGGAACAGCAACTCCGAGGACAGCAAGGGTTATCAGGTCAATCCGAAGAGGGGCTACCATATCTCCACCCCCAACGACATCACCCAGGATACGAGAAGCCGCATGTGCATGCTGATGGAGGAGATGGGCGTGCCCGTAAAATACCATCATCACGAGGTCGGCGGCTCCGGCCAGCTCGAGATTGAAGTCGAACTCGGCGAGGTCTGCTCCATGGCGGACCGCACCATGATCACAAAATATGTCATCAAAAACGAAGCTGTACGCGAGGGTAAGACGGCCACCTTCATGCCGAAGCCCATTGCATCCGAAGCCGGCAACGGCATGCACGTGCACATGCTCCTCCGGAAGGACGGAAAGCCCGTATTTTTCGACGAAAACGGCTACGCGGGCCTGAGCGAAACCGCCCACTGGTTCATGGGCGGCCTTCTGAAACACGCTGCATCCCTGTGCGCCATCACGAACCCGTCGACAAACTCCTTCAAGCGTCTTGTCCCGGGCTTTGAGGCACCGGTTACCATCGGTTACGCCACCGCCAACAGAAGCGCCGTTATCCGCATTCCGGCCTACGCCAAATCCCCTGACGCCAAGCGCTTCGAGCTTCGCAACCCTGACGCGACCTGCAATCCGTACTACGCTTACGCGGCCATCCTGATGGCCGGTCTCGACGGAATCAAAAACAAGATCGATCCGCACGCCAACGGCTGGGGTCCGTATGATTTCAACCTCTATACCCTCTCCGACGAGGAGAAGGCGAAGATTGACGGTCTTCCGACCACGCTCTTCGAGGCTCTCGACGCGCTCCGCGCGGACCACGACTACCTCACTGCCGGCGGCGTCTTCCCCGAGCGGCTCCTCGAACTCTGGATTTCCCGCAAGGAAAAAGAAGCCCGCGAGATCAGCAAGATCCCGCACCCGGCGGAGTTTGCACAGTATTTTGATCTGTAAACACCTATCGCAGTAATGAACAGAATCGCCCCGAAGGATTTTTTGGTATGCTACCATTTCCCTCCGGGGCGTTTTTTCTGTTCTTCAATTATCCGTGCAGGAAACTCTCACCTTCTCCGGAATATCTTCCCCACAACTTCCCGGATCACCGGTTCCCCGATCACCAATCCGATCACCGCATAGCTGCCGAAGTAGATGACCGCTGCGATTGCCAGCCGGAGAAAAACGGAACTGTCCGGCAGCGGGATGAAGTACGTCGGCACCGCGGCCAGGGCTACGGCAAGAACCGTCCGGAGGGAGGGCATCATTTCCCGGATCGAAAAATGGATCTCCCTGCGGTCAAACCAAAAGCACAAAAGCCACACGAGAACCTCCGCCAGCACCGTGGTCGTCGCCGCTCCCTCGATGGAGTAGCGGGGGATCACATACAGGTTCAGCGCAAAATTCAGCACAGCTCCCGCGATCTCCGCCTGCAGCAGCCGCTTCTCGCGGCCCGACGGGATCATTACCAACCCGCCCAGGACATTGCTTAAGCCGATGGGCGCCACCGAGAGGATCATGATGCGGAAGGCGTCCGTTGCCTCGAGGTACGACGCTCCGCCCATGGCGAGCACGCATTCCTTCGCGTACACAAAGGAAAATGCCAGCAGCGCGAAATTGACCGTCGCGATCAGCTGTACCGAGCGGTGCGAGATGTCGCGGAACCGCTGTTTCTCGCCCTTGCTCCACGCCTCTGTCGCCTGCGGAAGGACCGCGGCCCAGAGGACGCCGCCGAAGAAGACGAGAAGGATTTTCCCCTTGGAGACAAGTCCGTAGAGACCGGTCTCGTAGTCGCCGCGCATTGCGCCCAGCATGACAATGTCGAGGTTGACATAGATGGTCGTCATGCAGCTCATGGCAAAGAAGATCAAAAGCGGCTTCAGGTGCGCGGCGTTCCACGAAGGACGGCACGGAAATGCGACCTCCCGCCGCAACAGGATGAAATTGCAGACGGAGGAAACCGCAACCGGCGCGATCAGAAGCCATGCGTACAGAAGCATATCCTCCGGGGAGCGGACCATCAGAACGATCAGCACAAGCGCCGTCACCCGTGTGATCAGCGAGACGAGCATCAGGTAGCGGTAGCGCTCCAGACCCTTGTAGAGCCACTCGCATCCGATGGCGTTCCATACGATCGCGCTTCCGAGGATCAGCATCAGCGCGCGGTTGCTGCGGAACGGATTTACCGTAAAGCAAAGGCCGGCCAGAACCGCTCCGACAACTGCGGAAAGGATCACACCCATGGTGAACAATTCCGAGAACACCTTCGTCAGCTTCTCCCGGTCATCCCGGACTCTGGCGCAGCAGCGGATCGCGTACACCGGCATTCCGAGAAGGGCAAACATCGTAAAATAGTTCACCACCGACGTGGCGTAGTCCACCTTCCCGTTGACCGTCGGCTGCAGCTTGCGGCTGATGTACATCATGCAGACCGCCTCGGTCACATACTTCACCACGGTGATGATCGTGTTGTAAGAGATGTTCCGGGTGATCGAACCCTTTCGATTGTCAGCTCCGCTCTGCCCCATACCGCTTCCCAGTCTTCCGCCTAAAGATTACAGCCGATTGAACCACACCCTTGCAAGTTCCGTCCACAAACCGACATCCTGCGAGAGGGTGTCGTCGATCTTCCATTCAAACGCCGGCTTCTCGTCCGGATCCACAGGGGGCTTCGGCGGCTCCGGGTTGTCCGGGAACTGCGCCTTCAGCTCCGCAATGCGGCGTTCGCTGACGTTCACGCCCTTGCCTGCCTTCACGGCAGCCACGGCGTTGTTCACCTGCTCCATCACATAGCTTCCGTCCGTCCAGCCGGGGCAGCCCATGCCCTTGCCGACGCCGAGGCCGTGGAATCCCGAGGGGAAAACATAGTGCGCGAAGGTGACGCCGTTCGCACGGAGCGCCTGCGCAAAGAGATAACTGTTCTCCACCGGAACGACGGTGTCCGTGGCCGTCTGCCACAACAAGCACGGCGGGGTGTGCTGTGTCACGTTTTTCTCAAGGGAATAATACTCGATCTCCTCCTCCGTCGGGTTCGTCCCGAGAAGCGCCTGGATCGAATACTCGTGGGTGTACGGACCTGCCGTGATCACAGGGTACGAGAGGATCGAGGCGTCCGGGCGTGCCGAGTAGCACACATACTTCGGATTGTCCTCCTTCACGTCGTCCCAGTGGACCGTCACACTGCCCACCACGTGCGCGCCCGCGGAAAATCCGCAGACCGCCAGTTTCTTCTCGGCAATCCGGTACTCGGCCGCATTCTTCCGAAGGAACCGGATCGCTCTGGCGATATCGCGGAGCGGCTGGTCCTTAAGCGGCACCGACATGGTGATATCCGTGGTGTACGTGAGCACGAACACGTTCATCCCCTGCTCGTAAAATGTCCTCGCCACCGGCTCGCCCTCATGGGCCGCCAGCATGCAGTATCCGCCGCCCGGCACTACCAGCATGGCGTCCCGCGCGGTATCATCCTCCTCATGCAGGAATCCCCGCACGTTCGGCACAAACCCGTACGCCGCAGCGTAGGTGTATTCGCCGTCTTCCCAAATTGTCTCGTGAAACTGTTTCATTGTCCTGTCACTCCTTGATGGTTCCGTCGCCGTTAAATACCGGAAGCGGCGCTAAGAATCCGATGTCCGTGCGCTTCGCCGCGTCGCCTTCCGCCAAAACCGCAACACGGCCCGTCACGATGCCGCCGGCCTGTGCCACCAGCTCCTCCATGGCGCGAAGCGAGCCGCCCGTGGAGATAACGTCGTCCACAAGAAGGATTCTCTTACCGCGGATGAGCTCCGCATCGTCGCGTCCCAGATACAGCGCCTGCTCACCCTTGGTGGTGATGGAACGGTCCACCACGCGGATTGGATCGGGCATGTATACCTTCGGTCCCTTGCGGGCGATGAAATACTTCTCCGCACCGGACTGGCGCGCCATCTCATGGATGATCGGAATGCTCTTCGCCTCCGCGGTCAGCATGTAGTCATAGTCCTCCGCGGGCACGAGCTTGAGAAGCTCTCTTGCGCACGCAACCGTGATCTCCGCATCGCCGAAGCAGATGAACGCGGCGATATAGAAATCGTCCGTGATCTTGCAAAGCGGCAAATCCCTCGTAAGTCCTGCAATCTCCATTGTGTAATTCATAGTTGTTTTTTCCTTTCTCACAGTAAATATATTGATAACGCTGAACTGCTTTTTCTTTCTCAATGGGTCTGTCATTATCCGGGACGGGTTATTTTCTCGCCAGCTGCAGGTCGATCGTGTCATAGATCGTGATCTCCCCGCCGTAATCATTGATCGTCTCCTCGATCTTTGCGAAGAAAGCATTTCTCACGGATTCCCCGATGGCGATGTGGTCCGAATAGGTTCCCAGCAGCTCGGTATACTCCTTCGCCGTATAGTTCCGCTGCCGGTGGAACAGGTGATACCGGATGTCCGTGAAGCCGTACTGCGCGGCGATCATCGCCCGCTCCTTCGCAATTTCCTCCGTGCATTCCCGCAGGTCTCTCTTTTTGTCCTTGTAATACGTGTAATAATATTCGTCGTAGAGCTTCTGGATCGCGTTCCACAGCTCCGGCCGTCCCTTGTCGGTATACGGGCGGTTCGCAAATCTTGCAAACGCCCCGCCTTTTTTCAGCATCCCGTAGACCTTCTCGTACCCTTCCTTCTCCGGGATCCAGTGAAACGCCGATGCGGAGAACACCAGATCGTACGAGTCCGCAGGAAACTCCGTCTTCTCAAATCTTCCGTTGATCACGGAAAATGAGGGATACTCCCGAAACTTCTCCCGAAGAAGCTCGGAGAACTTCTCTCCGAACTCCACGGCCGTCAGCGTGCATCCGGTTCGTAACACCGGCGCCGTCGCCTGTCCTGCGCCGCTTCCCACTTCCACCACACTGCTCCCCGGCCCGACGGGCACGTAGGAAAATATGGTTTCGTAAACTTCCGGCACATACCCCGGACGCATCTTCTCATACTTCGAAGCGACCGTATCGAAGGTCCACTCCAACCCGTTGTCTACCGACATTTTCCGATCACCTCTCACTTTCCCGATGACAACAACGCGACACTCTCCACGTGCACGCTCCCGGGGAACTGGTCAACGGGCTGCACCCGCTCCACGCGGTAACCGCCGTCCGTAAGGATCCGGAGGTCGCGGGCAAGCGTCGCCGGGTCGCAGGAGACATAGACAATGCGCGCGGGCTCCATCGCGAGGATTGTTGTCAGAAGAGATTTTTCGCAGCCTTTCCTCGGCGGATCCACCACCACAACGTCGGGCTTTACCGACGGGTCCTCCGCGATCAACCGGGGAACTACCTCCTCGGCCGCGCCCTCGTAAAATGAGGCATTCTCTATGCGGTTCGCCTGCGCATTGGCCCTGGCGTCCGCCACGGCGTCCGGCACGATCTCCACGCCGTACACGCGCTTTGCGTGGCGGGTGAGGAACAGGGAGATTGTTCCGATCCCGCAGTAGAGATCCCACACCACTTCATTTCCCGTAAGGCCGGCGTAGGAAAGCGCCGTGTCGTACAAAATCTTCATCTGCACCGGATTGACCTGATAGAAGGACGCCGGTGAGATGGAAAATGTGACATCCCCGATCCGGTCGGTGATCGCCCCGGGACCGAACAGGGTCTTTGTCTTGGCGCCGAGGATAACGTTCGTATTCTCAGTGTTGATGTTGATGCTCAGAGACACCACCCCGGGAATTTCCGATAACTTCTTCCACAGGAGGTTCGCCTTCGGAAGCGTCGGTCCGTTGATCACCATGCACACAAGAATCTCGCCTGTGGCAAAGCCCTTGCGCATCAGAACATGACGCACCAGTCCCTTCCCGGTCTCCTCATCGTAGGGCTTCACGCCGCTCTCCTCAAGGTATTCGCGGACCGCGGAAAGGATCTTCTCATGGCCGTCCCAGAGCATCGGGCAGCTCTTCGCCGAAACGATCCGGTGGCTTCTGCCGGCATAGAACCCGAGAACAGGCTCCGCGGCAGAGTCTTGTCCGGGGCGCCGGATCGTCCCCACCGGAAACTGGCCCTTATTGCGGTATCCCCGCGGGTCGTCCATCCCGATGATCGGCAGCACCGGCACGTCGGCAAATCCGCCGATCCGCCGCACGCAGTCCTCCACCTTCTTCTGTTTGAGGGCAAGCTGCGCCTCATATGTCATATAGGAGAGCTGACATCCCCCGCAGGAACCTGCCAGGGGACACAACGGCTCGGTGCGGGACGGGGACGGCGTAAGGATCTCCTCCGTCTTTGCAAACGCGTATGTTTTCTTGGCCTTCAGGATCCTCGCCTGCACGGTGTCGCCGGGGACGGCGCGGGACACAAAAAGAGTGAACCCGTCGATATGGCCGATCCCCTCTCCCGTGTCGCTGATATCTTCGATTGTCACCGTTACAAGCTGGTTTTTGCTGTACACGCCCTTGCCTCTTATACTTCCGTGATCCGGATGTTGGAATCCAAAAGCCTCTGGAACCCGAGCCACCCGTTCACTGCGTTATCGCTGTTGTCGCGGAACAGTTCCCGCAGCGTCTCCATCTTCGCATCGAGGTTGTCCGCCATGGAGAGCGCTAAAGCCTCCGCCAGGGCGGGCTTCTTCGGCGAACCGAACTCAAGCTCCCCGTGATGTGCCAGGATGCAGTGCTTCAGCTCTGCCGCAAGGGTCTTGGGAAACCCGGGCATCGCCTCGATCTTCCGACCGATCATCTCGGTGCCCATATAGATGTGGCCGAGGAGGTTGCCCTCGTCGGTGTAGTCATTTTCCGGGAAATTGGAAAGCTCCTTGAGCTTGCCGATGTCGTGGAACAACGCCGCCGTCACCAGAAGGTCCCGGTTCAGCATCGGATAATGCTCTGCGAAAAATACGCAGACCTGCGTCACGCTGAGGGTGTGTTCCAAAAGGCCGCCGATAAATGCATGATGGACGCTTTTCGCCGCCGAATGCTTCCGGAACAGCTCAAGGAAGGGCTTGTTCTCGAAAAATTCCGCAAGGAGCTGCGCGAGATGCGGCTCCTTCACCGACTTCGCAATCCCGCGGATCTCCGTGAGCATCGCCTCCACGTCCTTGTCTGTGCAGGGCATGTAGTCGGCGGTGTCGTACTCGCCCTCGCTCGCCCGGCGGACCCTGCGGATGTTGAGCTGCAGGGCGCCCTGGAAAGCGGTCACCTGACCGTCCACCTTAATGTAATCCATGGCCTCGAAATGCTCGATGCCGTTGTTTAACTCCCAGATCTTACCGTCGAAGGTTCCCGTCTTATCCTGCAGCGTGAGCGACATGTAAGACTTGTTGGCTTTGGTCTTGAGATTCTGCACCTGCTTGCAGAGGTACACCTCCTGGACCATCTCCCCCTCGTACAGTTCCTTCAAATATCTCATACAGAAATTACTCCTCTCACTCTTTCCGGATCTTAAGCTCCGCCTTGTACTCCTCCGACCCGCGCCGATAGACGATGGTCACCGAGGACTGGCCCTCGCACTGACGGAGGATGGTGTTGAACTGGCTCACGAAGTAGAGCTCCGTTTCGCCGACCTTCATCAGGATATCGCCCTTCCGGAATCCGGCCTCATCGGCAGCGGTACCGTCGAAGACCTCCGTGAGCTGGATTCCGTTCTTGATGCCGAGCTTCTTGCGCGTCGCGCTGTTGAGATCGGTAAGCATCGCACCGAAGGAAACGGTCTTCCGGTCGTTGAGCATATCGTCCAGCAGGTTGCGAACGCTGTCCATGGAGATTGCGCGGATGTAGTTGTTCTCCCCGAAGGCCTCGGTGATGATTCCCACCACCTCGCCGTTGGAATTGAGCGCAACACCGAAGGCTCCCTTGCTGAGGGGAATGTTCGTCTCCATCAGCTCCAGCGAATTATCCCGGATGTAGACGGGTTCCTTGTCCGAGGTGATGAACCCGAGGTCCACCGAGCGGCTGCGTCCATTGATGTATCCAAAGGCCACAAGGGCCGTTCCGAGTTCGCATCCGGAGGATTCGCCGTATGTGACTACGGAGATTCCGTCTTTGTCATAGTCGCTCAGTTCCCGATAGTCCACGGCAAGCACCGCAAGGTTGATCTCGTCGTTTCGGCGGACGATTTTGGCGGGAAGGCTGCTTCCCCGGCTGAAGGTCACCTGAAGGTCCTCATAGGCCGTATCCAGCTCGTCGTTTCGGATCAGGATCAGGTATTCCTCCCTGTTGTCGCCGAACACGATACCGCAAAATGTTCTGCTCTCCGCCGTCTTGCTGCCGAACACCGGATCCGTGCGGTAGCTCACGGCGTTCACCTCCACGGTGCAGGGGTTGAGCAGCCGGGCCGTAGCGCGGACTCCGCTGTATACTGCCTCGAGGGTCTGGAACGCCTCGGGATCAAGGACGGGTTCCACCGGCTTCGTCACCGTCGGCGTCAGCCGGCTCGGTCCCACATCCACCGGAGTCTTGTTGTCTCCGCTGTTCATGAGATCGGTGGTCAGTTTGAAGGTTGCGGAGGCGATGATGCCGAAGAGCGCCGCTCCGAAGATGACCGTCAGGATCATCGACAGCACCTTCCGTCTGCGGAGGCTCCGGTTCTGCGGAGTCTGCTCCTCGTTGATAACACCGTAACTGTCGGCTGCGTCGAATTTTCCGTCGGTTAAGTCGAAAAATGATTTCTTGTTCTTATTATCTTTCGATCTGTTGAATATGCCCATATTGTCTCCATATTGCAGAGCGGTGCGGCGCAGTGACCCGCTGCCGTTCCGTCCTCTCTGCGCTTCTTCTCAATTCTGTGTCCGTACTGTCCCAAGGCGCTGACGCGTTCCGTCATTCCTCCGCCTTCGCTAAGCTGAACACAAACTCAGTACCCACGCCCTCCGTCGAGCTCACCTTGATGTTTTCATTGTGAGCCGCAATGATCTGCTTTGTGATGGACAGGCCGAGTCCTGTTCCCCGCTTATCCTTACCGCGGGAGAGGTCGGTTTTGTAGAACCGTTCCCAAACCTTGCTGATGCTTTCCTTCGGGATTCCGATTCCGGTATCCCTCACGGAGACGAGAACCTTCTCTCTCCGCTCCATGACGGAAACGTAGATGATCCCGTCGGGATGGCTGAACTTGATGGCGTTGTCGATCAGGTTGTGGACCACCTGCTGGATCTTGCCCTTATCCGCATAGACGATCAGCGTATTTTCCGGGAAGGAAAGACGGATCTTTAAGTTCTTCTGGGAACATTTTCCCTCGAAGGTCATCGCCGACTGCTTCAACATCTTGGTGATGTCGAACTTCGTGAAGGACAGGTGCACGCCCTTGTTCTCGAAATTACTCAGATCCAGAAGGTCGTTGGTAAGGTTCGCAAGACGGTCGGTCTCAAACAGGATGATGTTCAGGTATTTGCCCTGGATCTCGTAGGGGATCGTACCGTCCTTGATGGCCTCCGCGTAGCCCTTGATGGATGTCAGAGGCGAGCGGAAGTCGTGGCTGATGTTCGCGATAAAGTTCTTCTGGTACTCCACGAGGTTCGCGTGCTGGTCGGCCAGAAGATGGATCGCGTTGGCCAGATCGCGGTACTCGTCGTGGGTGCGGATCTTGATCTCATGGTCAAAATCGCCGTTGGTGTAATGCACCACCGCGTCCTGAAGAAGCCGCACATTTTTCGTGTGATACGCGGCAAATACAGCCCAGAACACGATCCCGACAACCATGAACGCCAGCGCCGTAATATCGACGCGGAACAGAAGAAGCTTCGCGTCCTCGATGATGGTGTTCCACTCCTCGCTGACGACGATGTATCCCCAGATGTCCGTTCCCGAGAGGACCGAATCCACCGCAAGTCCGCGCTTTCCGCTGTACACGTCGGAGATCTTTGTCTTCGGATTCCAGTTCCGGTTGAGCACGTCCATGGGTACATAGAGGCCCACCGTCTCCGGCTCCGTGGACATCAGAATGGTCCCGTTTTCGTTGACGACCCAGATCTCACATCCGATCATGTTCCGCACCGACTGCAGCTGCAGCTGGAACATCTCGCCGGTCAGACCTGCGTCGCGGCTCTCATTCACGTACTCCACGGAGATTTGGCGGCTTTCATCCTGAAGGCGGGTCCGATGAACCTGCTCATAGTGTTTGCATGCATGGCGGTATCCGATGAGGTTGATACTCAATCCCGCGAGGATCAGAAGCCCGGCCATGCAGATAAAATACTTCTGCCAAATTTTGTTCTTCATGAAGCCTTATACCTGATTCCTCACTTCGAATTTGTATCCGATACCCCATACGGTGGACAGTCTCCACTCGTCATGATCCTTCAGCTTCTCACGCAGACGCTTGATGTGTACGTCCACGGTTCTGGTCTCACCCTGATACTCGTAGCCCCAGATGCGCTCGAGAAGCTGCTCTCTGGTGAACACCTGATTCGGATGCGACGCAAGGTAGTACAAAAGCTCGAACTCCTTCGGCGGCATCTCCAGCTTGTGGCCGCAGTAGGTCACGTCGTAGTTCGTCTGGTTGATGACCAGATCGGTGTACGTCACGAACTCGCCCTGCTGCTGTTCCTCCGCCGCGCGCACCGCTGCCGCAGGCACCTCCGCAGGCTCGTTGCGGAACCGGCGCAGCACCGCTTTCACGCGGGCCACCAGCTCCTTGGTGTCGAAGGGCTTCATCATGTAGTCGTCCGCACCCAGCTCCAGGCCGAGCACCTTGTCAAAGATCTCGCCCTTGGCCGAGAGCATGATGATCGGCACATTGGAAGTCTTCCGGATCTGCCGGCACACCTCATATCCGTCGATCCCGGGCAGCATCAGGTCCAAGAGCACCAGGTTCGGCTTGAACTCATCGAACTGCTTCACGGCCTCCTCGCCGTCACCCACAATGCGTGTCTCAAAGCACTCCTTCGTCAGGTAAAGAGCGATCAGTTCGGCGATGTTGAGATCGTCATCGACGATCAGTATCCTTTGTTTCTCTGCCATTTCCTATTCCTTTCTCCCGCTTGCGGTGCTCTTTCCCGACGCCGCGCCGCGGTTCTCCTCCGGCTTTCGCCTTTCACAACAGTATCCATCGAATCACTTGAATTCCACTTCGGTCGACCCGTAGTCCGGAGACACGGTCAACCCTTTTACATACTTCATCTTCTTGCAGTGCGTGTGGACGGCGGTGCGCAGTGCACCGGTTCCCCGCCCGTGAATGACCGTCACCTTCGACAGATGAGCAAGGTACGCGTCATCCAGATATTTGTCGAGCTCCGCCAACGCCTCGTCCACGCGAAGTCCCACCAGATTGATCTCCGGCCGGATGGTCAGGCTCTTCGCCCCCGTGTCGACCTTGACGCCGGCTTCCTTTTTCTTCGGGCCGTCCTCCTCCAGTTTCTCCAGATCGGAGATGTTGACCTTCGACTGCAGGATGCCCATGGTGACAAAACAGTCTCCCTTGTCGTTGGGCAGCGAATGGATGGTGCCCTTTAAGTTCATGCTGAGAACCATCACAGTATCGCCGATGCGGAAGTCGCTCGCCTTGTTGGGGCGCGCCGCCTTCTGCCGCTCCTTCGCGGACTGCGGACGCTCCGACATCTTCGATTCCATCTCACCGATCTTCTCACGGGTGCGTCTGCGCTCGTTGTCGAGGTCTGCCGACGACACGTGGGACTCCAGTTTACGAACCCTCTTGATGGACTCGTCCGCGTAGGCTTTCGCCTCCTCGAGAGTGTCCAGTGCTTCCTCGCGGGCTTTCCGCAGGATCTCCTCGCGCTTCTGCGCGATCTCCGCGGTCTTCTTCTCCCACTCCGCGCGTTTTGCCTCCGCGTCGCGGTTGGCCTCGCGCGCCTTGCGAAGTTCTTCCTCCATGGCCTGACGCTTGGTTTCCAGGTCGGTGATGATATCCTCGAAATGCTTGTCCGACTCTCCGATCAGCGCCTCCGCCTCCCCGATGACCGTGTCCGAAAGGCCCAGTTTCTTCGAGATGGCAAATGCGTTGCTCTTGCCGGGAATTCCCATCAACAGCCGGTACGTGGGCCGAAGCGATTCCACGTCAAACTCGCAGCAGGCGTTCATCACGCCCTCGGTGCGAAGGGCAAACATCTTCAGCTCCGCATAGTGCGTCGTTGCGATCGTGCGGATATCGAACCGGTGCAGGTGCGTAAGGATCGCCGTCGCCAGCGCCGCACCCTCCGTCGGGTCCGTTCCCGCGCCGAGCTCATCGAAGAGCACAAGGCAGTCCTCGTCCGCCTCCTCCAAAATCCTCACCGTGTTGGTCATGTGGGAGGAAAATGTACTGAGCGACTGCTCGATGCTCTGCTCGTCGCCGATGTCGGCGTACACTTCACGGAAAATGCCCATCTCCGTCCCGGATTTCGCCGGCAGCGGCAGCCCCGCCTGAGCCATCATCGTAAAGAGTCCGACGGTCTTCAGGGTAACCGTCTTGCCGCCCGTGTTCGGGCCGGTGATGACGATCATGGACGGGTCAACGCCTAAGGTGATGTCGATCGGCACAACCTTCTTGTCCGGAATGAGCGGATGTCTTCCCTGGATGATCCGGATGGTCTTGTTGTCGGTAAATACCGGCCGGTTTCCGCGGATGGACCGTCCGAACATCGCTCTTGCGAAGATCAGGTCCAGCTCCGCGAGGCACTGCCCGTTGTACCGAAGCTCCGGCACCCGGGGTGCGATCATCTCGGAGAGGGCTGCCAGAACCTTCTGGATCTCCTCCTGCTCCGCAATGGCCAGCTCCCGCAGTTCATTGTTCAGTTTTACAACCTCCATCGGCTCGATGAAGGATGTGGATCCCGATGCCGACTGATCGTGGATCATGCCCGACACCTGGTTTTTGTATTCGCTCTTATACGGCAGGCAGTACCGCCCGTCGCGCTGCGTGATCAGCGTATCCTGCAGCAGTCCCTGTTGCGATGCCTGCGCCAGGATCGACGCCATGCGTTCGTGGATCTTGTCGTTCGCCACCTTAATCTTGCGGCGCACGCTCCGAAGTCCTGCGCTGGCGTCATCCGCGATCTCCTCCTCCGAGAGGATGCACCGATTGATCTCCCTGCACAGTTCGGGCAGCGTCTCCAGCAGGTCAAACCGCTCCGTGAGGGTGTCCTGCGGCGCATCCTCGCCGCGGGTTCCCGTGGTTCCGTATTGTGTCACCCGCTGCGTCGCCGTGAGTATCG
>JAGCVY010000064.1 GCA_017962105.1 Lachnospiraceae bacterium | reverse complement strand
GTAGATGCCGGTTCCGATCTGCCCACCTTCATGGTTCGCAGAATGCTCCAGACAACACTCCTTTGCCACCCGGATTCCTTTTTCCTCCAGGTATTCTCCCATACCGGGATTCTCCGTATCGTCATACACATATCCGCTCTCAAACTTCCGGATGCCCTGGTTTTCCCGATACGCATTCACCTTTGCCATCAGTAACTCTTCGATATCCTTCCGCTCTTTCGGTTCCTTCCACGCTTCCGAGATCGGACTGGGCGTTACGGTTGGAACCGGAGTCAGAGTCGGCGTAGGACTGGGTATTACTGTAGGCGTTGGTTTCGGCGTGTTAGTCGGCCTCGGTGTATTCGTAGGCTTCGGTGTGCTTGTCGGTGTTGGTGTATCCGTTGGCATCGGAGTCACGGTAGGCGTTGCCGTCGGCTTTACCGTCGGTGTTGCCGTTGGAACCGGCGTCATCGTCGGTGCTGCTGTCGGCATGGTCGTTGATGTAACCGTAGAACTAGACGTTACGGTCGGAACAACAGTCGGCGTGACCATTGGCGTTGGTGTATCCGTCGGTGTCACCGTCGGCGTTACGATAAAACTGGGCACAACCATTGGTGTCATTGTAGGACTAGGCTCCGGAGTCGGAGTTCCCGTGACGGTAGGCTCCGGTGTAATGGCAACCGTCACCGTTGCCACGAAAACAACCTCTCCCGTCGGCGTCAGCTCCTGCGTCACCGAAACCGTTCGCTCCGGTTCCGATGTTTCCACTGCTTCTGCCACGATCGCGGTTGGTGTTACGCTCACTGCGGTTTGCTGCACGGTTCCGTCACCGCCGCCGGTTAGCAGCGTGATGGCAACCAGCCCTGCTCCGCCGGCTCCTGCCGCAAGTTTTGGTATCACCGATTTCGTCTTTTGCTTTTCCATAGGATCTCCTTTCCCTCGGTTTGAGTCTGTAACTTCTGGACATCATGTCCAGAAGTTCTTTCGCTAAGCCCACTGTCCCAAAGAGGGACAGCAGGCGCGGCTCTCTCCTTGGGACAAGGGGCTTATGTAGTTTTTCTTACAGGACTGGAGCCATTCCTTCCTCAAGCTCCTCGGTCTCTTCCGGCTCTTCGGTCATTCCGGGCTCGCAGATCTGTAGTTCCTGTCCGCGATGATAGTAATACACGGATTCGGAGAGAAGATCCTCCGTGGGAACCTGGGTCGCGTTGACTTCGTGAACCATCTGCTGAAGTGCTGCCACATCCTTTCCGAAGCTGACCGTGATTGCCAGGACTTCATGCCGGGAGCTTGGCAGAAGATAATACTCCTCCGAACGAACCACATCACAGATCTTTTCGAGCACATCCTTGTACAGAATGACTGCGGCTCCGTCGCACTTGGTGCGGTTGGATACCACATACATCGGGATTGTAACCTCGTCGTAATCGACCTCTCGGACATCCTCAGGCATTTCTGCAAGGATACCCCGAAGCACGTTCTCAATGGAATCGATCTCAAACGAATTCTGCTGCAGCGTGTTCGCCATCGCATGCGCATCCAGTTCATCCAGGGTGCAGCCCATACTTGCCATATGTTCGTTCGTGATCATGATGCGGCTGGTGTGCCCCTCAATCAGATCCTCAACCACAAGGTAGTAGACCTTCGCCATGTTGAGGTATGTCTTATGCGGTCTCTCGGAAAGAAATGCCTCGTTCCCCTTCAGCATGATCAGGGACGACTGCACCTTGTTCCTCCAATCTGCCATGGCATCCAGAGCCTTACGGGCAATGCCCTTATGTTCTGCATCAAAGTACGCTTTCCCAACCGTTTCTTTGATACTCTTAAGGATCTGATCGGATACTGCCGTATCGTACGGTGCCCGCTGGTACTCGCGGTAATACTCGTTGAGATTCAGTGATGGGGCAACCTCGCAACTGGGATCCCGAACAATAAGGCTCTGCTTTACGGAGAGGCTCTTCTCCACATCACGAAGTTCAACCTGATACTCTGGAAACATCTCTTTGGTCTGTTCTTCGAGGTAGCGGTAAAACTCCTCTTCAGTCATTCTTTCGTGTAGCAATTCGGATCAACTCCTTTCTCTTGTCGGGATTACGCTTCAAGTATTCCCTTAATCGTTCCGCAAAGGGCACCGGGTCGGGTTCAATCTCGACGATGTACTTAAGCGGAACCGCCTGTGTTACCTTGGTTTCTTTGCCATCCATAGCAAAAATCCTCCTTCTTTTGTGATGTATGAAAAACGGCCCTAAACCGGTTTTTCCGTGTCAGCTCTATCCAAAATCGTCGTGGACGCGCTTTCGGTAGTATGAATCGCTCTCCAAATGTGATGCATACAGTTGTTCCCAGATGATCGCCTTGATGTACAGTTTCGGGTTCTGAATATAGTTATTCAGGCTGGCATCCAGGTATTTTTCGACAACCCTCTCCATCATCTCATACAGTAGTTTTCCTCCTTCTTCCTGAAGCGTGCAGTTGACCCGTTCAATGACCTGCTTGTATGTGATCATGGAACCCTTACATGACCACGGCTCCCTCTCCATTGCCATCTCTGCGAGACACTCGACAGCAACGCGATGTACTGCTTCGCGTTCCCCAGCTCCCCGTCCGGTATAGATTCCCTTCCAGCAACCGATATACATCATCATCTTCTTCATGATCTCCGGTCTCTCAATCATTGACCACGGAACCCCATCATTTGCTTCCAGAATCTCTCCCATCGTTTCTTCTTCCTTCGGCGTTAGTCTTTCTTGTACGCCGAGTACGACCGACGGACGTTCGTCTCTCGGTTGATCCGGCTCATAAGAAAGAGAAAACGATCGATCGAATGAATGCTCACTCCCCTCAGGTTCCTTCCCCTCAGTATCACTCCATTCAGGGTTATTCTCTTTAAGATCATTAGATTCTGATTTTGCGGATTCTAGAATTCCGGTTTTGCGGATTCTAGAATTCTGATTTTGCGGATTCTTGAATTCTGATTTTGCGGATTCTTGAATTCTGATTTTAAGAATTCTAGAATTCTGATTTTCAGAATTCAAAGCAACTACGGGGCTTTGCGAGGGATTTTGAGGCTCGTCCGGTAGCAAATCCGGCTCATTTTCCAGCTCACTTTGACCACTTGCGAAGTTCATAATGTACAGAAGACTGGTCATCCCCTGTCCTCTGCGTTTCTTCTCGACTAAGCCGAACTTCTCCAATTCCTTCAAAAGCCGGACTGCCTTGTCAACGCTGACGCCGATCTTCTGCGCGATTGCCTCCACAGAGAAGATGATATAAATTCTCTTGTCAGCATCGATCCAGTTGTTCGCCCTCGAAAGCTGCATGCGGTCACGAAGGACTGCGTAAAGCAATTTCGCATCAAGGCTCAGTGTTGAAAAATCCGAATTGTCCAACAGTTCTTTCGGAATCTGATAATATCGAAATTGCTCCGCTTCGTTGCCGTAATAGTAATCATACCGGTTTGCCATCTTGCCAACCTCCTGCTATTGAATCACTGCGACTTCTTCCTCAATTGGCTCCTCATGAGCCATCACCTCTGTCAGTTCTGTCTCACGTGCTGCCCGCCTTCGCTCTGACTCGCGCTGCAGCCGGAGTTCCATCAACTCATCGTAGGAAAGTTTCCCTTCTATCTCTCCCCTCGCGATCCGAATCCGATCCTGCTTCGCTTTCGCGCAGATAGTATCGTATCCCTCACGGATCCCATCCTTTAATTTCTGCTCCCAATCATGTTTGAACTCAAAGATGTCTTTCCAGACAAACTCACCTTCGTCACGATATCCATGTCCGGGAAATAAAACCATGTGCTTTCCGTTCTCCCCCTGATAAAGCCTTACATTTTCAATTCGGAACATCCCGTTGATGACAATACTTGCATACCCCATCAAGTCATGGATGGAGTCCCGGAACGGCCGCACGGTAATCTCATAGTGGAACGGTTCGGGTGATGGATACTCCCGATACATCGGCCGATCTCTTCGATATGTCTTGACTACCGCATCCGTCAGAATCTTTCTTGCCTCCTGATTGATTGGGAAGAACACATCCCGGCGTTCCCCGTCCCGATCCGGTACCTGCGGCATTCCCAGGAAATACCCGCTCTTTCCATCGATCACCCGAATCGGATAGACCGAAATCGCGTCACCAATGATCACCCTGGCATTTGCCAGCAGTTTTCCTTTTCCCTCCAACGGCCAAACACTGACCTTGATACTTGGTTGCTCCATGATTGCTCCTTTCGTACACTTACGCTTGTGTCAGTTTCCATTCCCAGTACTCCTCAAGCGAAATCCTTCCATCGATATATCTTCTGCGCATCACTTTCCATTTGATATACTTTTCTTTGAACACCTTGTGCGTCGGGTTTTGCGGTCCCATGGCAATAGAATATCGAAACTGAAAATCCGGGCAGAGTTCTTCTACCCACAGGGCGTGATAAAACAGATCCTCCGGGTTTTTGAAATCCCACCATCGCAGCATCATGGGATTTACATGTAGCGCATCGGCCACTTTTGCAAGGCGGTCCGGTTTCAATTGTCTACTCGTCCGTTCGATGCGGCAGATCCGGTTTCTCGCCGTTCCCTTATCCATGCCCAAAGCGTCTCCCAACTGTTGCTGACTGATCCTGCGGAACTTCCGGATGAAAGCCACTCGATCTCCTTGTGCCAGGCTTTTCAAAACCGGTCTTGAATAGTAAACTGTCATGAGTCTCCTCCTTCGCAGTCTAACTTCTGGACATCATGTCCAGAAGTCAGATGTCCGTACACTCCCTCTGTTTCCATTCCTTCAGGAGTTCGCAGATAATCGATGTCATTTCTTCCACCGTGTACTTGTCGCCGAAATATCGCCGAACGACATCTTCACTCATGACAAAGCTCCTCGGTTTCTCTCTTTGATCCGAAAGAATATTTATCACCCCGTCCTCGGTTAAATCGCCTCGTTCGGAATAAACCTTGAGTCTCTCCGTCTTCTGCTTATTGATTTTCATCCCTTTGGAAAGACATTCAAACACCCAACTTTGCGCCTCCTGAGGCAACCATGACAGATCGATTCCACATACCAATGTCATCTTTCGCCTGTCCACAAGTTCCATCAATCCGTCAATCAATCTTGACAGCCACAAATACCTCTGAACTGTCTTCCCGCTCTCGCCGGCCGCCGCGCCGAGACTGTCGAGACTGAGTCCGCCCGAGCGCATTCCCTGATGCTTCATGGTCTCATACTTCATCCGATATGCCTTCGCCTTTTCACTGGGCAGGATATCTTCTCTCTGGATGTTCGCGTCCACCATAACGATAACGGCTTCATCATCCGTATACTCCTTCACGATCACCGGCATGGTCGGTAATCCAGCGAGCTCGCAAGCTCTCTTTCTTCGGTGTCCCGACACGAGCTCATAACCGCCATCCTTCTTTCTTCGGGCGATTGCCGGTACCAGCACACCGTTTTTCCGAATGCTCTCCGTCAGCTCCTGCATGGAATCACCGTCCGTCACTTTGAACGGATGGTTATGAAAGTCATGAAGTTCGGCAAGCGGAACATCGATGATCTCATCCCCGGCATCCCCGACCAGTTCGGAGTAGGTACTCAGTTTTATCTTTCCCGTAAGCGGATTACTCATGTGCAAGCACCTCCTTCGTCAGCGATTCATACGCTGCGGCGACTTTTCCTTTCGGATCGTGTCGGAAAATGCTTTGTCCGAGGGCGGAGCACTCTGCCGCCTTCACGGACTCCGGAATACTGCTCTCAAAGAATCCCACAGCATTTCCGTAGCCATCCTTCAACAGCTGGATGATCTCCCGCGAAAACACAGTGCGGCCGTTCACCATCGTCATCAGAATTCCTTCGATCGTCAGTAAAGGGTTTAGCTGCTTTTTGATCTTCCGGATCGTTTTGATCAGCTGTTCCAGACCTTTCGCAGAAAGGAAATGAGCCTGAACCGGGATCAACACAGAGTCCGCTGCTACGAGAGCATTGATTGTTACCATTCCGAGCGATGGCTGGCAATCGATCAGGATGTAATCGAAATGCGGCCGCATGCTTTCCACGTATTCCCGAAGAATGAATTCCCTGCTCATGACGTTGACCAGCGTCGCCTCTACTCCTGAGAGCTCGATATTCCCCGGGAGTAGTCGGATTCCCTCTTCGTGGCGGATTACCCCTTCAAGCGGAGTAATCTCCTCCTCATTGATAATCTTCCCAAGGATTGTTGCCACGGTACACTCCATCGTGTCCGGTTCGGAAAATCCAAGACTCGCCGTAAGGGATCCCTGCGCATCTCCGTCAATTAGCAAGACTCTCTTTCCTCTCCTGGCAAGTCCGACACCCAGATTTACTGTGGTCGTGGTCTTAGCGACACCACCCTTCTGATTCGCGATAGCAATAACCTTACACATTTCACAACCTCCTAACTCGTTTCTGGAAAAACAAAAAGACTGAACAACTACGCAATGAGTAATTGTTCAGTCTTATTTGCATTTGGGATATTTAGATGTAAATATCTACTCTCAGATCATTTTGCCACTTAATCCGCGTCATTCCGGAGTATTCTTTGAGGAATTCCTCCGCATCATCACGCGTTAATATGAGTGTCATCAAGTAGAGTTTTCGCTTATTTCCCCGCGGATTTAATAGCGGCCTGTGCTGCTGCCAGTGTTGCGATCGGCACGCGGAACGGCGAGCAGGATACATAATCAAGACCGATCTGGTGGCAGAACTCAACGGAGGTCGGGTCACCGCCGTGCTCACCGCAGATACCGCAGTGGAGCGCAGGGTTCACTTCCTTGCCGAGCTTGACAGCCATCTTCATCAGCTTGCCTACGCCGACCTGGTCGAGCTTCGCGAACGGATCGCTCTCGAAGATTTTCTGATCGTAGTAGCCGCCGAGGAATTTGCCGGCGTCGTCACGGGAGAAGCCGAAGGTCATCTGAGTAAGGTCGTTGGTACCGAAGCAGAAGAACTCAGCCTCCGTAGCGATCTCGTCAGCGGTGAGGGCTGCACGAGGAATCTCGATCATGGTACCTACATGGTACTTGAGGCTTGCGCCTGCTGCCTTGATCTCCTCGTCGGCGGTCTCAACGACAACCTTCTTAACATTCTTAAGCTCCTTGACTTCGCAGATGAGCGGGATCATGATCTCCGGCTCGATCGTCCAATCAGGATGCTCGTTCTTAACTTCGATAGCTGCACGGATGACAGCCTTGGTCTGCATCTTCACGATCTCAGGATACGTAACCGCAAGACGGCATCCTCTGTGGCCCATCATCGGGTTGAACTCGTGGAGGGACTCGCAGATTGCCTTGATCTCCTCAACGGTCTTGCCCTTCGCGTCAGCGAGCCTCTTGATGTCCGCCTCCTCGGTGGGAACGAACTCATGGAGCGGCGGATCCAGGAAACGGATCGTTACCGGGTTGCCCTCAAGTGCCTCATAGAGAGCCTTGAAGTCGCCCTGCTGGAACGGCAGGATCTTCTCGAGTGCTTCCTCACGCTCTTCGCAGGTGTCGGAGCAGATCATCTCACGGAAAATGGCGATTCTCTCCGGGTCGAAGAACATGTGCTCGGTACGGCAGAGGCCGATACCCTCGGCACCAAGCTCGCGGGCCTTCTTAGCATCGCGAGGAGTGTCGGCGTTCGTGCGAACGGCGAGCTTGCGGTATTTGTCTGCCCAAGCCATAACGCGGCCGAAGGTTCCGGCGATCTTCGCGTCTACGGTCGGGATAATTCCTTCATAAATGTTGCCGGTGGTACCGTCGATGGAGATCTCGGATCCCTCAACGAAGGTCTTGCCTGCAAGCGTGAACTTCTTATTTTCCTCATCCATCGTGATGGCGTCGCAGCCGGATACACAGCAGGTACCCATACCACGTGCTACAACGGCTGCGTGGCTGGTCATACCGCCGCGGACGGTCAGGATACCCTGAGCGGCCTTCATACCGGTGATGTCCTCAGGAGAGGTCTCAAGACGAACGAGAACGACCTTCTCGCCCTTGGCAGCCCAAGCCTCTGCGTCGTCAGCGGTAAATACAACCTTACCGCAGGCAGCTCCGGGCGATGCGCCAAGACCCTTGCCAAGCGGCGTAGCAGCCTTCAGAGCCTTCGCATCGAACTGCGGATGAAGGAGCGTGTCGAGGTTTCTCGGGTCGATCATTGCAACCGCCTCTGCCTCGGTCTTGTGTCCCTCGTCAACGAGGTCACAGGCGATCTGAAGGGCAGCCTGCGCGGTACGCTTACCGTTACGGCACTGGAGCATGTAGAGCTTCTTGTTCTCTACGGTGAACTCCATATCCTGCATGTCATGGTAGTGATTCTCAAGGATTCCGCAAACCTTAACGAACTCTGCGTAAGCCTCCGGGAACTCCTGCTCCATCTGCGTGATCGGCATAGGAGTACGAACGCCGGCAACAACGTCCTCGCCCTGTGCGTTCTTGAGGAACTCGCCCATGAGCTTCTTCTCGCCGGTAGCGGGATCACGGGTGAATGCAACGCCGGTACCGGACTCCTCGTTGAGGTTACCGAATACCATGGGCATTACGTTGACTGCGGTACCCCAGCTGTAGGGGATATCATTGTCACGGCGATATACGTTGGCACGAGGGTTGTCCCAGGAACGGAACACGGCCTCGATGGCCAGCTTCAACTGTACAACCGGATCGGACGGGAAATCCTCACCCAGCTGGTTCTTGTACTCTGCCTTGAACTGCTCCGCAAGCTTCTTGAGGTCAGCAGCATCAAGCTCGATATCGAACTTCACGCCCTTCTCCTCTTTCATCTTGTCGATCAGCGCCTCGAAATACTTCTTGCCGACTTCCATAACGACGTCCGAGAACATCTGGATGAAACGGCGATAGGAATCGTAGACGAAGCGCTCAAAGGCCGGATCCGGGTTGCCCGCGATCATGGCCGCCACGACCT
>JAGCVY010000063.1 GCA_017962105.1 Lachnospiraceae bacterium | reverse complement strand
CGGACCGGAAGAGCATGAATCCCGCCGCATCCTTCTCGTGCCTCATAACCATCATGCGTACGAATTCGATGAGCACAATGAGAGCGTTCCAGCCAAGAACCGCAAACAGAACGGTTTGCCATGTAAGCCCGCCCGCAGCGCCCATGACAAGGGAAACAAACACAAACAGGATCGCAGGCATAAGGACGATATAGAACGAAAGGAGCATGTCCTCAATGGAACTGCCGCCCCACTCCCGGTGAAACCAGTAGGAGTACAGCATCCACCAGGAAATATACGACGCGACAATCCAGCCAATCGTGATCAAGATGACAACCCACCAGTTCATAGTTCCTCCCTAATCAACAATCCTCATCTATCGTCTCCGACAACAACTCGCCGCGAAGCGCCTCAAAGCGGGCGTCAAGCTCCTTCAAAAGCTCCCGGTCCGCCGCGGAATACACCCGGTACTCCCCGAAGCGGAAGTACACATGGTTCTTCCCTCCGATGGCCGTGTTGTCGAAGCGGAAACTGTATCCCCACTCGCTGTAGTCTTCGCAGAATTCGTGTCCCTCCTCCCGGTTCACCAGGTCAAGGACATTTTTCTCCTTAACAAATTCGGAAAATGCCTCCACCGCTGCCGGGTCAACCGCATAGACTCTCTCTGTCACCGGCTCCTCGATATCATCCCGGTCACGGCAGGTTACAACCCACTCGCCGGCATCATTTTTCGAGAGTACCGTCCGATGACTTGCGCCGTTCATATCGCTGTATCCGGGGCTGTATACGGCTTACGTCAGGGCACCTGCTTCGATTTTCTCCACTGCTTTCTTCTCCTCGTTTTTCTCTCTTCCGAACAGTTCCTTCAATCTGTTCAGGAACCCCCGGTTCTTATTCTCCGACATAACCGACCTCCGTGTAAATCATTCCGTTCTTGCCCCGATCGGAGCGCATCAATGACACGCGAGACGCTGTCATGCTTCCCTGTGGTACATTCTCCACGGGAATAATGCCCCGGCCCGGTACCGAAGCCTTTCGGATCAGCGTGACATGCGGCGAGAACCGTTTGGAGTCAAAGGGGATTCCGGCTGCGGCAAGCTCCCTGCGAAGGCGCTTCACATAGGCATGGAGCGCTTTATTTTCCGCAAGACCGACCCAGAAGAGATCGCCGAAGCTCCCGACACCCTCGAGGCGAAGGTCCATGGGCCGGAACGCCGACTGCTCCATCGCCTCCAGGACCGCCTCCGGATCGTTGAAGTCCCCGATAAACGCCAACGTCAGGTGCAGGTTCTCCCGCACCGTAAAATTTCCCGTCACCCGCTGCGCCCTCAGGCCGCTTTGGAACTGCACCAGCGAATCCAGCATGGATTCATCAAATTGTATCGCAATAAACAGTCTCATTTTCCGTCGTCTTCCAGATCGTACATTTTCATGGTCTCGGGGTTTCGGTACTCATGTTTCTCGTAATATCCGATCAGATTCCCGGAATCATCGCGCAGCGCCACCATGTAGACATCCTTGTTTTCCTTTTGGTTATGGGAGGTGTAGACGATGTTATGGCGGGCATCCGCACGGAACCAATCCACCACCTTGATAATCATTTCACATGATTTCTCATTGTGGCAGTCGAGAAGGCTCTTTCCGAGGAGTGCCGCTCCGCCCCATTTATCATACCGCCGGATGGCCGTCGGATTCATGTAAATGATACTATGGTCGAGGTCGCAGATTACAACCGCTGCCCGATCCGCCTCCAGAACGCTTTTGTAGATTTCATTGAGATCGATCATATGCGTGTCTCCTCTTCCGTTGTTGATCCATCAGGTAAGCTGAACCGTCAGGATATGCCGCGTCGGCCAGAACTCGTATAGATGGAGCGCCGACACCTTCCCGGTCATGGGCTTGAATTCCTCCTCCACAATCGGGATCGCCCGAAGGATTTCCTCCCTCCTGTCAATCAACAGCGTGGTATGCGGCGACCACGGAAACGTGTCCATAGTATCCTGAAAGCAATCCTTTAACCGCAGCATCTCCGCCGTGATCTCCGGCTGGAGAAACAACACATCGCTGTTCGGCAGGGTGAACAATCCGATATGATTAAATCCTGCAGAAAATGCCCCCTGCGTCTTCGCAATCCGCTCAAGCCGTTCTTTCATTTCTTCCTCGCGGCCGGTTTCATAGGATCCCAGCGTAAAATGCATGGGTATCCCCTTTGTCTGGCTTCCCGAGAACCCCTTCTCGTACAGGACATTCTGAATTCGCGTCAGCTCCCGTTCCGTGGCGTCGTCATACCCCGCCAGCACATACAATGCTTTCTCTGCCATCGTTCATCCCCCCGCGAAAAACTATTTGATTCATTATACCACAAGGGCAGATGCTCTGTCACTGAAAACCTGTCTCCCGAACCACTTCCCGACAGCTCTTCGGTTAAAAATTTAACCTGCAGTTTAGCAGTTCCTGCTGTTTATTATCTTCCAAATTGTCTTTTTCCCGCTATAATGAAGGTGCGACGTCGTAATAAACAGAAAGGACGAAAAAGATTATGGAAATACGAATCGGGGAAAATATAAAACGCCTTCGCCTGGAAAAGGGCGTCACTCAGGAGCAATTGTCCGAAATACTCGGAGTCTCCTCTGTGGCGGTCAGCAAATGGGAGCGCGGCGAAACAATGCCTGACATCTCGCTGCTTCCGAAAATCGCCTTTTATTTTCAGACAACCATTGATGAATTGCTGAATTATGACGCCTGCTCCGTGGAACTGGAGATCACGGAGTTCATACGGAAGCACACGGAAGCCGCCGAAGCGTACCAAAATGACCTCTGTCTGGAGCTGTCACGGGAAGCATACCGGAAGTATCCGAACGATTACCGCGTAATGATCATCTATCTGTGGGACAAGATCGGCGGATGCGCGGACAATGACGATGCCGTCATCCGCACTGACAGCACTGAGTTGAGCAATCTGTGCGACCGCATTCTGGCCGGTTGCAGCGATGCGACCATCCGGTCCGATGCCTATACGATAAAGGGGAAAATACTGAAAGCCGAGGGACATCCGGAAGAAGCGCTCGCTCTCTATCGAAAAGAGCTTCCGGACTGGTTTCGGACCGCAGGGCAGAAAAGCGAGCAGCTGTTCCCTAAGGACAGCCCGGAATTTGCCGCGCAGCTGCGCAAAAACATCGCTGACCTCCTCCGTCTTGCGCTCAACAAGAAGTCAAAAGAAATCTGGTTTTGCACGGACGGCACAACCGCAGAGAAAGCAGCAAAAGCGACCGAATTCTGTATCGCTCTGAGGGCTCTCGAACCGTTCTTCCCGGACGGAAGCCTGCCCGGATTGATCTCGCATTTTGCCGAGGACTTTACCGCAAAACTCAACACTCTTTCGGACGGTTCCCTGAGCAGTCAACTTCAGCCGTTCATTGTCTCGGTATGACTGCGTTCACTGTTTCGATATAACTTTAAGAGCCCGCTGCTCAAAAAAGCGGCGGGCCCTTCGCATGTTCAAACAACAGATTAATCAAATTTATGCTCTTCAATGATTCAGCAGCGTTACGACAAGGATCGCCACTAAGATTGCAATCCCGAACACGATCGGTTTCTCATGCCGCGCGATCTTCGGATGGTTCTTAGCAAGGCAGTGAACCGGGTAACCGAAGATGACTAAAACAACAACGACAAGAAACGGTGTCGCCAACCCGACAAGAAACTGATACAGCGTACGTTCCGTGAGAAGCCACCGCATTCCGCCCCAGATCAGGCTGATACTGATCACAGCGAATATGGCTTCCTTCACCGTGCATCGCAGGTTGCCCTCACAATCCGCAAGCCCGAACTGCTCCAGAAACACCGTCTTCTGGTATTGTCCGATATCCTTCGCGATATCCATGAAGCGGCTGCCCCGCTCCTCCTCGCGGTTCATCTCCTCCCAGTAGAAATTCTCATCGAATTCGGAGATATCGACGCCGGCCTTCTGAATCGTTTTGGAAAGCTCGATCGCGCCGTTCAGCTCCGCAAGCTGTTCCTGCAGCTTCACGATATTTTCCCCGAGGGCTTCCGACAGAGGCTTCGCTCCGTCCAATATCTCCTCGATCTCCGAGACAGGCAGACCGATTTTTCGGAAAATGATCACCTTCCGCAGGGTGGCAACATCCTTCTCATCATACTCGCGGTATCCGTTCTCCTCCCGTTTCGGTTCGATCAGACGCTCCTTCTCATAAAAGCGGATGGATGCGCGCGGGATCCCCAGTTCCTGTTCAACCTCTTTGATCGTCATATGTATTTCCTCCCTTATTCCTGTTCTGGGGCCGTCATCCGACAGTGTTTCCGGCCGGTTTCGGTCCTTTCTGAGCTGACCATAGACTATCAACAAGGTTTACAGTCAAGTGTTTTTTGAAAAAAAGTCAGAAAAATGTTCAAAACAGCCCTGTCAGGTCTTCCGGTTTGGCAATTATGTAATCCGCTCCGGCTCCCTGCAGTTCTTCCATGCTGCCGTATCCCCACAGTACCCAGACGCCGGGAAGGTTGTTCGCCTTCGCGCCGTTGATGTCCTGATCGCGGTCACCGACCATCAAAACTTCGGACTTTTCCACATCCCCGAGATCCTCCAACAGATGCGCTATGACATCGGTCTTCTTGCTGATCCGGCCGTCCATCGTCGCCGCTCCGAAATGATCGAAGTATTGGATCAGCCCGAAATGCTCCAGGATCCGAACCGCAAACTCATAGGGCTTTGAAGTCGCCAAAGCAATAACCGCGCCCTTCTCCTTCAAGGCACCGAGCACCTCTGCAATCCCCCGGTAAGCCTCGTTCTCAAAGATACCCTTATCCCGGAAATATTCCCGGTAGTACGCTACCGCCTGATCCGCCTTCTCCTCATCGAAACCGTAGAACTTCTGAAACGAATCCGCCAGCGGCGGCCCGATGAAGCAATAGAGTTCGCTCCGGTCAATAACCTCAATGCCGAACTTCCGGAGCGCGTACATCACCGAGTTCGTGATACCCATCCCGGGGTCCGTAAGAGTCCCATCAAGGTCCAGCAGACAATACCGATACTGCGGCTTCTTCCATAGCTGCACCTCCACATAACCGTGCCCTCCGAGCTTCTGCTCACAGAAGACCTCCACGGAACCGCACTCCGCGATTCCCGCCAGAAGCTCCGCCTTCGTCAGCACCGAAAGCTCCTTCCCCTGGGAAATGACCGCGCAGCTGTCCCCGAGAGTAAAACTGACCTGCTCATCCGGAAGCACCTCAAGAGCGATCGTCAGCTTCTCCCCGTCACTGAACCACTCCTTGAGATATTCGCTCTCCCCGAGGACAAAGCAGAACGGATGCTCCAGCTCCGGCTTTCCGCCGAGTTCCGTGAACCGCGCTCTCACACACGCGTCCGCCTTCTTCCGCAGGGGATAGTAATTCGCAAAATCAGCAAACCGGTAGAAACTCGTGGTCTCCGGATGCTCCTTCGCAAGCTCCCCCGCCAGACGAAACGCCTCATCCTCCGGAAGGTTCATGATGTTCTTCCACGGGTCCGTCCCCGGATAGTAATAGTGGGTGATGTACAAATCAGTCATAAGTGCTGTTCCCGTCTGCCTTTTGATTCCGAAACAATTATTTTCCGTTGTGCGGTTTCGCCCGTCACACCTTCACGTAGACCGCATTTTCCCGCGCAAGGATTCCTTCGCTGATCATATCCCGGCGGATTGTGCAGTAGTCATCGTGGAAGGCCAGAAGAATGTCGTTGACCTCATTTTCCGAGTACGTTCTGCCCTTCTCGAAGGATTTCGCGAGCTCCTCGAGGACGATGCGTTCCTTCTTCCGCTGGCTGGGGATCGCTTTGAGTTTCCCGTATTCGAAAAATGCTGCAATCACCTTCTTGCGGTATGCATCCTCGCGCTCCTGCTGCAGCTTGCTCTCGGACGCCTTCTCCCGAAGGATGTCGAGGATGCTCACCTCAAAGACGTCCTTCTTGATGGAGTACATCGTGTAGTACTGGTCCTTGTAGGCGTAGACAGCTCCGGCCTCCTCAAGCTTCTTCAGGTGAAACGACACCGTCGCCGAGGTCACGCCGAGGCGCTCCGCAAGGCGCTCCACGTACATGTCCTCCTCCATGAGGGACTTCAGGATCGCAAGCCTTGATTTGTCGGCAAGACACTTGAAAAATACGATGGCTTCCTGATCTGTCATGCCGCATCACCCCCAAACAAGCTGTCAACCTTCGCAATGATCTCGTCCGCGACCTTCAGCTTCGCTTCCTCGATCATGATCTTCTCTGCGTCATCATGCTTCGTCGCCTCTGCAAGTGACTGTCTCCAGGCCCCCGGAACTCTCTCCGCAAGCTTGCGGAACTCGCCGAGAAACCGGCTCTCGTCACCGTTCGAGGTTTTCGCCGCCGCATTGATCAACGCCGCAAACACGTCATAAATGTTGTACGCCGCGCGGTACGGTCTCGCCTCATCCGCACGGCCGTCCTTCACGAGCGTGTCGATAGTCTCCTGCACCGAGGCCTTGGATTCGCTCATGTATTGCGTAATCTCTTCTATCTTTTTCTCCATTGGAATTACCTCCCTTTGTTGTATTTGTTTAGATGCGCGTCTAATCAGATAACTGTAAGGTAACACAGAGAAATGTTATTGTCAATATCCATTTTGATATTTATCTAATTATTTTTCGTCTCTGATTTCGTCAGATGCTTTCCGGACCGGTCACGCTCCCACAGCCGTTGAACTTTGCAAACCGCTGCAGCGTCCGCTCCAACGCGGTCTCCAGTTTCTTCGTCACCCGGGCACCGGGCTCCCACCACAATCCTTTCACACGAAGCACGCCTTCCCTGCGGTCCACGGCGCTGTCGACGCGGCCGACAAAGCGGTCCCCGAACAGGATCGGCAGCGTGTAGTAACCGTATTTGCGCTTCACGGCGGGCGTGTAGATTTCCCACGAATAGCGGAAGTCAAACACCGCCTCCACCAGCGACTTGTCCCACATCATAGGATCGAGGGGCGCGATGAACTCCATGCGGGGTTTCAGATCCGCCTCCCCGTTGAGGACTGCCTGCATAAGCGCATCGTCCTCCGAGCGGTAATGGAAAACCTGTTTGATGCCTTCCACCTGCACGGGAATGATCTTTCCCTCCGCAGTCAGCTGCTCCAGGATGCTTTTGCGCTGCTCCGCGTTTACATAGATCCCGAGAAATGCCGTGGTGTTTTTATCCCACAGAAGCCCGACGGCACCGATCCGCCGGAGCACACGCCATGTTTGGAATTCTGCCTCATCCCTACACGGATTGGGCGCCTCAAGATACTCTTTGGGCAGATGTTTTGAAGCCAGATCATAGTACTTCCGACTGCTGTTTTTGTGGTGGATCACCAGCACACCGTCGGTGTAAAGCTGCTCCAGAACCGACCTCGCCGCGTTGGACTTTTTGTGCCAGTTCCCGCTCCAGTGCATCGAGGAATGCCAGAAGATCTCCCCGTCGATGGGAAGCGTGTCGCTGCAGACGGGGCCATTTTCCGTGATATACGCGATCGTCTGCTCCTTCAGCTCCTCAAGCCCCTCAAAGGTCTCCCCGAGCGCCAGACTCCGCTCCCGGTACGACGAAAAGAAGGGCCAGTCCTCCGCCGGCCAAATGGACAACTCCTTGTCCGCGTAATCAACCAGCTTCCGGTCCTTATACAACAGCTCCGCGATCATTGTTTTTGAAAAGTTCTTCACGCGGGACTGAAGCGTCAGCTCCGCGTTCTTTCCGCACACATCCACCGGGTCATACTGGATACACCCGGCTTGTCGGACATAGGAATAGGCGCCGTCCTTCCCGGCGAAGCGGTGAGCCCCGATCAGGCCCTGCTTTGCCAGAATGAACTGCCGCGCCTGTAGTTTCGTTATGGTCTGCATTGACAAACTCTCCGAGTCGTTTATTGTAATTTCAGCTCCTCCTTCGGCTCAAGGATGATCCGTCCCTCCGCCGTGAAGCTCTCCGCAACGCTTCGGTCGAAGCCGCCCTTGTTCGCCGGTATCATATGATAAGGGATGGAGTGTTTCGCCTCAACCGCTTTCGCGCATTCGGAAGCCTCCGCGACGCCCATGTTGTAAAAACCGTCGCAGCAGAAGAATGCATAGTCAAGATTCCGCTCCGCAAACGCGGGCATCGTCGGCGTCGTCGAGGTATCGCCGGAGACATACAAAGTAACTCCGTCGGAAAATGTCAGCACATACCCTACGCATTCCTTCGCATTGTGGTTTTTATTGTAGCCTGCCTCCACAGCCTCCACCTTGACAAATCCAAGGTCAAAGCTCTGATGGACACCGTCCTTCAACGCTTCTGCCCAGGTGATCTTGACGCAGTCCGCATTTTTCGTCGTGATCAGATTGTCCTGCGTATGATCATAGTGGCCGTGTGTCATCAGGATCAGATCCGCCGGAAGGTCATAGCCCTCCCCGAAGAACGGATCGATATAGATCACCTTTCCTTCTGCCGTAATAACCCGTAAACTTCCATGTCCCTGATACAATACTGTTGCCATCTTACCTTCCTCCTTGGGTTTCTCTGTGGGCGTCGGCTGCCCCTCTGCAGGTGTCGGTTGTTTCTCCGCTTCTGTCGGGGTCACCTGCTTCACTTCCTCCGTCGGCTTCTTTGTCCCCTCCGTCGGGGTCGCGCTGCCTTCCGGTTTCTTTTCATTTTCCGAAGTACATCCCCACAACAGGGAGACGCACAACAGCGCTATAATCCATACTCGATATTTCTTCATACTCATTGATTTACCCTCGGCCTCTCGGCGATAAACATTCCGTAATCCTTGGGAAGGCGCAGGATACCGTTATGCATATGCTGCTCCAAAGTCGACCGGATCACATCCCTCGGCAAATCCTGAATGTGGGACCACGAGGGCAGCGAATAGATATAGTCGATCATATCCTCAATATCGGTGACTTCAAGGGCGTCGTCATACTGCAGAGTCTGCACCTTGGAGAAGAAGTCCTCCAGTTTTCCCTTTCCGTTTTGCAGAGTAAAACTGTAATTGCGGACACTCGAAATCGGAAAATCATCAAACATGAGCTCCACCTGCTCCATCATTCCGTTCTCGCCGTATGTGGCACAGTAGAACGTCCCGGAATCCTTCAGGACACGCGCCACCTCCGAAAGCCCCTTAGCGAGATCCGGAACATGGTAAAGCATCATGTTGGCCATCACAACATCAAACGTCCTGTCCGGAAAAGGAATGTCCTGAATATCGATTTGGAGGTACTCGATCCCGGGATACTCTTTAAGATTCCCCTGTGCTGTCGCAAGCATTCCCTCGGAAAAATCCGACAGGATCAGCTTGCCGCATCGGTTAATGATGTCGTCCTTCCCGCACCACATCTCCCCGGTACCGCACCCAAGCTCCAAAACCGACATCCCTTCCGGAATCCGGTAATTCGAAAAAATCCAGTTGCCGAATCCCTGTTTGTTGGTGGAATACTTACTGTGCAGCGTAATCCGGATGCTCAGCTTTTCCGAAGTACTGTATTGTTCTTTGACTGTATCACTCAAAGTTGTCCTCCCCCTTTACAGAAACCCCAAGGGGGCCTGTCCCTGTGTTTTTTCTAACATATTGTTGCAATTTCTCATCGTCGGAATATGGATCAGCACCGCTCTTCCCCGATACTTTTCCAGCAGACACCAATACGCCTCGTTGCACAGATATTGTGTCGGCGTATCCGAGATCACACTCTTGATGCCTGCCTCCGCCAGTCGTTTTGAAATATCCGCCGTGTCCAGCTCCGTGGCCAATCGCACCCCATCCTTTTCCGCACATTGCTCGATCCGGAACGAATCCGTAAGGCTTTTGTCTGCGCCGAAAAGGCAGATGCGATCGTACTCCGCAGAGAGCCCGTCAATATCTCTCCTAAGGCCCGTGAAGGAATTGGTCAGCAGAACGTGCTGCCCCGCCAGGGAATTCACCAGCGCGGCGGAAGAATTGTTTTGGCCTTTGAAGCCGATATATAGCGTTTTACTCATAACTTGAACATTCCGTATCTCACGCCGACGGAATACACAAACTCCCCGCTGTCGATCATGCGCCGGATCTCCGCGTCATCTGCCCATTTTACGTCGACTGTCTCACCCGGCTGAAGTACAATGTCACTGAGGGCCACGTCTTTTCGCAGAAGGAAAATGTCGTCAAAATAGTTCTTGTGTGCATACGTTCCCAGAAGCTGCAGTTCACTTTCGGAAGTCCGGATCCCGGTCTCCTCGAAAAGCTCACGCACTGCAGACTGCACGGTGGTCTCCCCCGCCAGCGTTCCTCCGCCCACAAACTCCCACTGGTTTCCGGCTTTCTTATCCGGGTGCCGTTTTGTCGTAAGATATTGCCCCTCCGAATTCACAACCCAGATCTCACAGCACACATAGTACTCACCCTCGCCGAATTTCTCGCCGCGCACATGGGTGCGCCCCAAGGGCTTCCGCTCTGCATCAAACAAATCCCACTGCTCCATCCTTTGTTCCCTCCTTCACAGGTTAGTGTCGGAAAATGGAGCAGTCAGCTCCATTTTCCGGCGGTCTTCTTCAGTCGTTCCGAAAGTGCCTGAAATTCAGAATTGTCCCTTACGAAGTCGTAATAATCGTTCTGCATTTCCTCAAGCACCTCGGCGCTGTTGTTTTGGTCGGTGTATGCTTCGAAATCTCCGAACTCCGTTCCCCGCAGGATCAGGGATGTGTGAACATGCTTCTCTGCACCTTCCTCACCGCAGTTCTGCATGAATGCCTCGGCATGCGCCACAGCTTCGCTCAGATGCCGAAGGGTTTTCTCCTTATCCTGCTCGCCTCGGGCTGCCAGCCTTGCGATCTGAAGGTGGGCACACATCAGCCGGTCGTGGAAGAAGCCGTAATCCCCATTCTCGAAAATTATCCCCAACAGGTCGATGACTTTTTCTACTATTGCGGCCTCCTCGGATGCGGTGTATTCCCGGCTCCCATCCTCATTTTCCACATTGAAGAAATTGAGCCTCATGCAGAGCCAAGTCAGAAGCATATTCACTTCTGTGCGCTTGTTTTCCAGCTGTTTCCGCCCCCTGCCGATCATAGCCAGAAGGCTCTCCCGGCACACCGGCAGGGACGGCATCTCGTTGGCGATTGCCGCTGCCTTCTCGTCCTCGCCGAGGCAGTCATAAGAATAACACAGGATCTGTCTCGCGCACGAAAGGCTTTCGGCGTCCTTACATCCCTCCAGGATCTTCTGCGCCGTAGATACGCATTTCTGAAGCACCTGTCGGGATTTCGACTCATCTTCCGCGTTGAGGTTCATCGCCATTGCGTATTCAACATTCAACAGCGATACCATCAGGTCATAATTGCTCGGAAACTGCTTCAGCGCATCCGAAAGGGTTTTCTCTGCCTTCACCAGATGCCCGCGCGATGAGGCTCCCTCAGCCTCCTCTTTGATGCGCCTGATCTCCGCCTCATCTTTCTCGCGATTGATGTCCAAAAGCTCATCGGAGGTGACGTCCAGTACCCGGCACAAGATCGGGATGGCCGATATATCGGGAAATGTCTTCCCCGTCTCCCACTGCGATACGGCGGAAACCGAGACATTGAGCTGTTCCGCCAGTTGTTCCTGCGTGATTCCCGCTTTCTTTCTGAATTGTGTTATTTTCTTTCCGAGATTCTGTAATGCTTCCATTCTTCTGTCCTCCATTTTCTATAGTCCGGCGCCTTGACCTTACTATAGGGCATTTCCCGTAAAATGAAAAGACAGCAGTGCTAAGTTTTGATTACAGTTACACTTAAAAATTTCAGTTTTGCTTTGAAGTGACTTCTTCGATGATCCTGTCTGCTACAGCCTCAGCCGACAACCCGGTCGTGTCAAGGCAGTTGTCAAGGCTCGAAAAATGCTGCAGCGACTTCACGCTGATCCGAAGCCACTCCTCCGTGCGCCAGGGACACGTCGTATCCTCCGCCCACTGCCTGCGCAACTGCTCCGCACTGCAGATCAATGTATACTCGCAGGCTCCGAGCCCGAGGGCTTGAATCCCCTCCGCAAGCCTCTCGTGAACCCACGCCTCGTCCATCAGCCAGACGAGAACGACCATTTCGCACACGGAGCATTTTTGATAATTGCCGATCATGTGTAGTATGTTGTCGATGGCCATTTCCTTCGTTTCCCTGTTGCCGACGAACGGGTGAATATCCATGCACCAGTCGCCGTCGATCAGCGCGGTTCCGGGAACCTTCTCCGCGATCGCCGTTCCGACGGTTGTCTTGCCGACTCCCATGGGGCCGTTCAGGATGATCACATTCATTTCTTTTTCCCCCGCACTCAAAACATTTCTGTAATTGTACCACACAGAAGCCTTCTTGTCACTCAAAAAGCACAGGGAACGCAAAACCAGCGGACTCCGCCGGTGTCCTCCTGCATTATATCGAACATAACAGGATATTGCCACTCTTAGTCGTCCGCTGGTCAAATGATATCAACTTTTTAGATTCTCACAAATGCACTATATTTGTTCATTTCACGTATTTATCGATCAACGCCTGCAGGACGGCTGGATCGTCACATGTATACGAGCGGTGCAGGTCATCACCGAAACCACCGATAGAAATTTCGTTCTGGGAGTAGATCGTCTCCCGGAAATTACCTCCCTCCAACAGAGCACTCACCTCGCGATAGAGCGCTTCGAACGCTTCCGGAGCGATGACTCCTTTGAAGGTTTTTTCACCATTCTCATCGTAAGCAACCATCAGCCACTTGTCTTCCACCCCATAAAAGCCGGCGGAAGCTTTGCCGATTTTAACAGTAATATCCCGGACATCCCAGAGCGGATCGTATTCGACAAAGGTGTAGTTTACCCCGTCCCAGTATTCCTTCTGGATCAGGTCGCCGGCCGTCCACTCATCAAAATGCACATCCGCCCAGGAGCCCTTGACTACATAGATTTTACAGGGTTTATAGGCGAATCTGGTAGGCTCATTGACCGTCTTGTACATGGACCAGTTGGCTTCGTAGAACTCTCTGGTGTATTTGGCGAAAATCTGCCAACCGATCTTCTCATTCAGGCGGATGCTGAAATTCTCCGGAGCAAAGAGTGCCTCCATATAAACCTGATTGTTCTTCGGCGAATCAATATCACAGTTGGCCAGACACTCCATCAGTTGATACGGCACCTCACCGTTTGGCAACACCAGATTGTGGAGCTTCGTCATGATTGTTGGGGCAGTCCCCGTGAACGGTACCGTTGCCCTTATGATGGTAACATCTCTTGTGAGGACGTCAGCATTCTGCGGCATCACAAAGGAATGCAGATGCGACAGTTCGCTCATGGAGTAGTTGTTAATCAGCGTAACCTTCTCCGGCGTCTCAAAGCGCACTTCCTTAACCCAGCTCTGTTCGCCGAATGCATTACTCTCAATCCCCTCGCACCTTGCGGGAATCACAAGAATTCCCGTATTTT
>JAGCVY010000062.1 GCA_017962105.1 Lachnospiraceae bacterium | reverse complement strand
AATTGTCTCAACCGCTTTTGCATAATAGACGTCAATGAGATCTCCTTCCTGCAACGAGTGGATATGATTACGAATCTCATTTCGGAAAATCGGGTCCGGGAAGTGAGCTTCGTCGAACCGTGCTACATAGAGAAATCCCGGTCTGTTGAGCGATACACTGACCCGGTTTCCGGCATCATCCCGATAAACGCTGACCCCCGATTCAACGTAATCGGTGGGTTCATTCTGCAACACGAGGTTACGCAGAGTCGCGCAGTTGCTGATGTCAACATATATAAAATCGCTGGAGGCCAGATCCAGTTTGCACAGATTGGGACAATTCGTGAGATCCAGGCTCAGGTTTGCATTCTCACCGTCACACTCGGTCAAGTCGAGAACACGGAGATTGAAGTTTTTTGTCAGATTGATGCTTGCCAGCGGATTCCCTCTAAAGTCGAGGGACATCAGATAAGGATTTCCCGAGCCGTCATAGGAGGTTATAGAATTGTCCTCCGCGTCAATCGCTGTCACATACGGAAGATACTGGATGCCTTCAAGCGAAGAGATCCCTTTGGAAAGGAGGTCCAGTTCAGTGATATTCAGGAGTTCTTTCCGAGAGAGATAGCCGTCGGTACCGTTTTCACAATCGAAGTGGTCAATGAGGTACTGACGGAAAATGTCGTCCGGAAATAATTCCTTTGTCAGCGGAACAGCGTCGCCGAATGTATATGTTTCGGCAACGTTGATGGAATCACTGAAGCTGTACAGAGCCAGTGCCTTCTCGCCTTCGGGGTCAACGACGCATTCCGCCATTACGCAGCGAACTGTATACACTTTACCCGGAACCGGGGCAAACCCGGGGACATCCTTCTTCAGATCGAGATGGTCATAGTGGGTGACTGCCTGTGCTACATCGTTGCCGTTTTCCGTGATAACCCATGTGAATTCGTATCTGTGTACGCCCTCATGTATGTTTGTGTCAAAATACGGTTTTACCGGGTTGCCGGGGAAATATTCCGGATAGTCACTGACCTTTATGGTTGAGGCATTTTGCGGGAACAGATAAAACTTGCTTCCGTCCTGCTCGTACATCTCTGCGTCGACAGCGTTAATGTTACAGTACTGTGTCTTCATGGTGACGGTGACGGATTTCGAAGTGGAGGATAGGTCGTCATCAACATGCTTGTATGCCGCTGTTGAGTTTTCTGCAATGTGTTTTGACTCAAGGCCGACGTCCTCGGTTCTACGATCCTGATGTTCGATTCCGCTTTGCAGAATCCACCGGAGAGGGGATGATTCAAAATATCCGGAAGCAACCCTCACATTCGCGTTGCTATCAAGCTGGAAGCAATTGGCATGGCCCTTTCCATACACGGTTCCCCCGTTGATCAATACGGTAGCGTCGCTGTCGGCCTTGATTGCGGTCAGCGAAACGACAAGAAGATGATCTTCATTCCACATCGCACCGCGGCCGTACACACGACCGTAGTTCATTACAAAGGTTCCGCCGCTCTTTACCCACACACCTCGGCCCAAAGTCATCCGGTAAACAGTGTTTCCATGTCTAGTGGAAGATTTGGATCTGCCGGCATGAAGGTTGGCACCGTTGTTTATAAGGGTTCCGTATACCTCAAAAAGGTTGCGGATTTTTATATCGCCGTCTTCGTTGATGTATCCGTTGTAGGTGACCTTCACATCGTCCGGGTCCTCGTCCGCGTTTGCTGAAATGATCAGTGTGGCGTCTGCAGGAATCCGGAACAGCGTAGATTGATGGACATTGTCGTTGTGAACCTTGATGCTGTGTCCATTCAGATCAATGGCTTTTCTTCCTACAATTTCGCACCAGTACGAATTGTTGTCCGTGGTTATTTTTGTGTCGATGTCATTCTCAAGAATGATGACGTAAGAACCTTCCCTGGTAAGGTAATCCTTCAGCGTGTTCGCGTCGCCGGAGGCAATCCACACATACGTTGTGTCGGATGGATCGGCCTGTGCCGTGCGATGCACGAGCGGAAGTATCGTTACAACCGCCAGAAGGATGATCAGAAGGAGTGCTTTCTTGTGTTTCATCGCGTTGTGTTTCCTTTCTCCCGGAATTTTCCGTTATCGTCGAACTGTTCGCGCAGTTTTCTTCTCAATTCAGTGCGCAGATAGCACAGAAATATGCCAACGATATCATTATATTCTTTCCCCGGGAGTGTGACATCACCCGCAAGAACCATTTTTCGTATTGCGGGGAATAAAATGCCACGAAAATACGGTGGCAGGATGCCTGCCGCCGCATGTAATATTCGGGTTATTCTTCGTCACTTTTCCGGTCCGTCCGGTCGTCATCGTGGACCACCAGTCCGAGGGATTTGGCGTTGACCGCCAGCTCGAGACGGTTGGTGTATCCGGTCTTGACCAGCATGTTCTGAATATGCCGCTTGACCGTGTTGAGCGAGATGCAGCACCGCTCCGCAATCTCCTCGTTGGAGCGGTTGGTCGTGAGCTCCCGGAGAATCTCCAGCTCCCTGTCGGTGAGACCGGATTTGTCGATGTCGCCGAACTTCGGATTCGGCGGGGTTCCGGGGTAGACCGACTCTCCGTGCATCGTGCGGTCCATGACCTCCAGAAGCGAGCGCTCGTCGTACTCCTTGAACCAGAAACTGTCGATGTTGGCCTGTCTGGCTTTCTCAATCCACTGGTATTCCGCGGTCGATGTCGCCAAAATGACACGGATTCCCGGGGTGTTGGCCTTGATGGTTTCCGCGCAGGTCAGTCCGTCCAGACCGCGCTTCATCATCACGTCCATGATGACGAGGTCGACGCGGTTCCCGCGGCAGTAGTTCACGGCCTGCTCGGCGGTGGCGAGGGATGCTGCCAGCTCATAGTTTGCAGACATCTTCACATACATTTCGAAAAATCCTCTGGCGACATACTGGTCGTCGGCGATCACAACTTTGATCTTCTCGGACATTTTTGAGATCCCCCTTTCAGCGGCACAGGCCGCGGTTCCGGTATCCTGTGATACGCGGCAATATCCGGTGCGGTTACAGGCCGGCAGCCGGCACATGAATTGTCAGTGTGAAATCGGGCGCCGCGGTAATCTCCATGGTTCCGCCGGCCTGCTCCGTGAGTCTTCGCAGGGATGCGAGACCGCCGGACTCGGTGACAGGCTTTGTCACGGAATTACCGTTGCCGATGAGTGTCATTGAGACGAGGCCGTCCGTCTCTGAGGTGGTTACAGTCAGTGTGTCCCCGTCGGCGTGCTTTCGCACGTTTGTCGCGCATTCGCTGACTGCTGCGGCAAGAATCGCCCGGGGATCTCCGCGCTCCGGTATCATACCTGTAAGCCGCACTTTTACACCGATGGAAGAGGCCATTTCAATCGCCTCCGAAAGGGCGTCGCGCTCGGTGTCGTCGCTCTCATATTCGTTGAGCAGGTGAGCGTTGGTCAGCTTGAGCGCCATCAAAAGTCCTTCCTCCTCCACTGCACTCGGGTGATCCATGTAGTGGCGGCAGGCAAGAAGTATATGTCCCGTCTCGTTGTGTACCTGCATCCGCGCGTTCAGGAGTTCCTGCGAGATGATGATGCGCTCTGCGTTGCGGTTGTATATATCCAGACGGCGGTTGAGCCCGGTCAGCTTGTCGTGCTTTTCCTGCAGAACTTTGTTGACGGCAGCTTGCGCGGAGATGTCAGTGGCAATCAGTCTGCGGTACAGCGAGCCGTCCTTATCTATCGAGTCTGACGAGAATTGCCATACAGAGGATGAGTTCGGAACGGCGAGACGGAAAATGTCGCTGCCCTCATTTTCCCCGAGCGTCAGGATCGGCGTCGTGTCCGTGAGAACGCGGCCCGTCAGCGCGCGGGAGAGCTTGTTCATCGTGAGATTGGCAAATACGACGCTGCCTTCTTCCGTTGCGAAGGCGACTCCTGCCGGGAGAAGGTCGATTGCCTTCTTGACGGACAGCGGTGTCAAATGCTCCCTGCGATACTGAGAAAGCCTGCAGAAGGCGAAAACCAGGTAGGTTGTCGTCAGCACTTCTGCGGCAATCAGGCAGGACAGCGGTAATTTTCCGAAGGCGTTGACTGCGGACGGCCAGATCCTGGGTTTCTCGGGCTCCTCATAGTGGAAAATACAATCCAGCAGGAAGTAGAACAGTACGAGATTGGCCAGTGTCACCGCGAACGGGATTATCATGATACGGCTGGATCGCCGAAGGCCGTGCAGTTCCAACAGGAGATAACATAATAACAGCAGCAGTATCATCGAGCATCCGACAAGGGACTCCCGAAACAGTGTCGTCATGGCCTCCCAAATCGTCATGTCAGTCACCGCCTTTCTGCACAGAGACGGTCAGATACCATATGTCGTCCTGTTGCTCTGCCGATACCGGCAGGGGCGTAACGTCTGCAGAGAGCGGCAGTGCCATCTCCGTGTCGGAGGCCATTCGCAAGCCTTCGCCGGTGTAGGAGACCATCAGCAGGGTTGCTCTGCCGAGCATCTTCTCCACGAGCATTTCGAAGGTGTCGTACAGGGCGATGATGGTGTCCGAGGGCAGTGTTACATCGGGCCATCCGCTCTCATCCACGGAGGATTTGAGCCCTGCGTAGGTGAGATATCTTGCGGATTCGGATACCGCCAGCTGCAGTTCCCGGAGTTCGATGGCGTCGTGCTCCGAGGACAACAGCAGCAGATTGGTCTTGCGTTTTACGAAAGTGTTGAGAACGGAGACGTCGGCAATCCGGCTGCGGAAATCCGCAGAGCCGGGCTGTGTCGATGTGAGCAGTTCCTCGATCCGCTTCTGGTAAGGATACATTTTCTCGGCAATTTCATGGAAAATGTGGTGGCGTGAGCGGAGGTATGCATTTTCCTCCTTCTGGCGATTCTCGTACTCGATCAGCGTGTTTTCACTCTCCAGCAGCTCGTTGGCCTCGCGGAGACGCTCGTTGGCGCTGCGGACCTCGCGCTCGTCCTCCATCCAGAACGCGTAACCGCCGGAAATACTCTGTCCGGAAAGCTTCTGATCGGGCTGCGGATAAACAGGGGCCGACAGGGCGTCGGAGAGAACGGATTCGGATGCGTCGATCTCACCTGCGGACCGGTAGGCAGGCTGCATTTTCCGATCGGTGATCAGAATCGGCAGAGGGATCTTCGAGATGTAGCCGGAGTAATCCTCGTTGTGCGGGATCAGCCGTTTGCGGATGCAGAATTCGAAGGCGGCCAGCATGCAGAACACATGTATTTCCGGGGACTCGTACGGCGGGACAAAACGGATGTTCCAATCCGTGCCGAAAAGCCGGAACCGGAGATAATAGATGTCGTGCAGCTTGATCAGGAAGAAGCACAGAAGGATATCCGCAAGAATGAACAGAATCCGGCGCTTGTTCTTTCCGCTTCCCACAATTTTGATCAGGAGGATCACACCGACCAGGATCATCAGGATCAGCCAGGCATAGGTCAGGTAGAACGGCAGGCGGTAGGTATAGGTTCCCGCCTTTCCGGTAAAGTTTGTGACACCCTCCTTCGGGACAAACACCAGGTGATGCAAGTCGTTGGTGATGATGATCGCCGTGAGGGCGCCGGCGGGCAGGAGCAGCAGACGCTCGTCCGGCCTGACGGAACGCTCACCGAGGATGATCCGGATGCAGACCATCAGAAACAGGGTCGGGATCATGATCATCGGCACATAGAAGACATACCAGGAAAACCGTATGCCCGCAGGACTTGCGGCAATGCGGTACTTATACGCGCGCAGGGAAAGATAAAGGATCATCAGAAGCGCCAGCGTGATCATGTAGGTCTTGGCCCTTGTGGGAAGAAGACGGATGCGGATGGACCGGAGCCAGAAGAAAAGAAGCGAGGAGTAGAGGACAAACTCCGCGCAGAAGAGCATCGTGTTGACAGAGTAGTGCGGTGGAACCGTGTTGTGTACGATGTTGGCCGCAATATGAAGCCCGCCGGCCAACAGAAGAAAGCCGACGAACAACAGAGTGTTTCTTTTTTGCTTCGTTGCTGTCATGGGAATGCTCCGTAGGGATAACGAACAGGCTCTCGGAAAATCTGCCCGCAATCTGACCTTTTTGCTAAAACGGATTATACACTCTTCGGGAAGCCGTTTTCGTCACCCGCAAGAACCATTTTTCGAAAAATGAGCACGCCCCCCTTACAGGCTTGAAGCGGGGTTGAACCCGAAGATTGCGCAGGCTATGATGTCGAGGCCGTAAAGGCAGCACAGGACGATGGCGACGATGCGTCGTGTCTTCGGCGACATCCGGCGTGCGATCCCTACCGCGGCCGGTGCGAAGAGGTAGGTCCCCAAGAGGCTGAAGACGCCGAAGGCAAGGGAGCTGACCAAAGAGATGCGCCCGCACAGGTTGAAGGGCTCGTCCGAGTAATCCCAGTAGACCACGTTGAGGCCGTACTCCAGAACGACGCTTGTCAGGTATTCAAAAGCGGTGGAAATGATGATTCCGTAGAAAAATACGCGAAGCTTGCTGTGGCGGAACCGGTACAGAAGCAGGATTACCAGGATGCCGCCGTAGCCGTAGATCGGGACCCAGGGGCCGTATTTCGTGCCGCGGTTCACGAGGACGTGGTCGCGGATCAGATAGAGGCTGCATTCCCAGATCCAGCCCGCGATGGCAAAGAAGAAAAAGATATAGATGAACTCGAGAAAGGAGTAGCGCTCCTTCCCGTTCGATGCGGTTTCGGTTGTGCAGAGGCTGACATCGCCGGTGCCTGAACTCATGGTACAATCCTCCCCGAAGCTGCCCCGGCCCGTTGTTGCAGGCAGGGGTCTTTCACACAAAAATCGCCGCGGCCTCGCAGACCGCGGCGGTTCGCTCTGTTATTGTATCACTACCGGGGCAAAGTTGCAACCGTTGCGGCTCAGCCCAGCACGATCTTTTTGAAGTTCTTCTTGCCGCGCTTCACAATGATACCTGTGGCAATCTGCTCCTTCGTGTAGGTCGCCTTGAAGTCGGTGACCTTCTCGCCGTCCACCGTGACGCCGCCCTGCTCGATGTTGCGGCGGGCGTCGGAACGGTTGGTTGCAAGACCTGCAGCCACCATGATCGAGATGAGATCGACGGAGCCGTCGGTAAATGCGTCCTCACCGATCGGTGCCTCGGGTGCCTCGTCGGCGTTGCCCGCGCCGAACACAGCGCGTGCGGCGGTCTGTGCCTTTACAGCCTCCTCCTCGCCGTGTACGAGCTTCGTGAGCTCGAATGCAAGGATCTCCTTCGCCTCGTTCAGCTTGCTGCCCTCCCAGTCGGACATTGCGTCGATCTGCTCGAGAGGCAGGAACGTGAGCATGCGGATGCACTTGAGAACGTCGGCGTCTGCCACGTTTCTCCAGTACTGGTAGAACTCGTACGGCGTCGTCTTCTCGGGATCCAGCCACACCGCGCCCTTCTCGGTCTTGCCCATCTTCTTGCCCTCGGAGTTGAGAAGCAGCGTGATGGTCATGGCGGAAGCGTCCTTACCGAGCTTCCTCCGGATGAGCTCCGTGCCGCCCAGCATGTTGCTCCACTGGTCGTCGCCGCCGAACTGCAGGTTGCAGCCGTAATCCTGGAAGAGCTTGTAGAAGTCGTAGCTCTGCATGATCATGTAGTTGAACTCAAGGAACGTAAGGCCTCTCTCCATGCGCTGCTTGTAGCACTCGGCCGTCAGCATGCGGTTGACCGAAAAATGAGGTCCCACCTCGCGGAGAAGCTCCACGTAGTTGAGGTCCAGAAGCCAGTCGGCGTTGTTGACGATCAGAGCCTTGCCGTCGGAAAAGTCGATAAACCGTGCCATCGGCTTCTTGAAGCACTCAATGTTGTGCGCGATCTGCTCTTTGGTGAGCATTTTCCGCATATCGGTCTTGCCCGAAGGGTCGCCGATCATACCGGTTCCGCCGCCCAAGAGGGCGATGGGCTTGTTGCCCGCCATCTGCAGGCGCTTCATCAGGCACAGAGCCATGAAGTGGCCTACATGAAGGCTGTCCGCCGTGGGGTCGAAGCCGATGTAGAAGGTCGCCTTGCCCTCGTTGACGAGGTTGCGCACCGTCTCTTCGTCCGTGACCTGCGCGATGAGGCCGCGGGCCTGAAGTTCTTCGTAGATTTTCATTGTTATATCCTCCTAAAACCAGTGAAGCGCCCGTTCATCCTATCGAAAAGGACGAGGGCGCGCTCGTGTTACCACCTTTCTTCGCCGCGGGCTCACGCCCGAGACCTTTGTGAGTATCGCGGAAAATGCGAGCAGCCCGCCGCGTTTTGGCGCAGCCGGAAACTCTCCGATAATACTCTGCCGTGTAACGGCGGCAAGCCGTCGCAGCCTACTGGCGGTCGCCCGCGTTCGGTGCGCTGCTCGGGGATGTATTCCCGCTCGTGTCCCCTGCGCCTCTCATCCACCGGCTGCTTTCTGTAGGTTCGTCGGAACGGTACTTCTTCCCGTCATTGCTTTGTCTTGGCGACATTATAACCATGGGGCGCGATGGTTGTCAAGAGGAAAATACGAAGACGCAACTGTCGGGATTATTGTTGTCTTTTCGGCGGGAAATTGGTATACTGAAATCGTGTTGTGCGACCGGGTGCGCGCAGGACAAAAGTTCGGGGATGCAGGGCATTTTCCGAAAAACAGCCCGGGAAGAGAGGAAAGTTCATGTTGGATAACGAAAAACAGGAGCAGGAAGCGTACGAGCGCGGCTACGACATCGAGGAACTGATGTTGCAGACCCAGTCGGGCAAGCGGACGTTCCGCGAGCTCGAGGAGGAGCGCGACGAGCTGGACGAGCAGAACCAGAAGCTGTACGGAAAGAAACAGTTCTGGATGGTCCTGACCCTCGTTGCCGCCACCATCGTCTGCGTTCTCGGCGTGGTGCTCTGGATCACGATCCGTAATAAGAACAGCGGCGGAGGCGAGTCGGGGAATTCGTCGGACAATCCGGCGAAGTCCTTCCGCGTGGTGGAGAAGGTCGACGAGAAGATCGCCGCCTACAACGCTTCGAACAGCAAATACAAAGCGTCCTTAACCAAGGTCATGGGCAAGGAGTACGTTGCATTTTCCTATGGGGAGAGCGGAACGCCCGAGTTTTCGCTTCTGTACCGCAACGAGTACGATTCCAAGGAGGATGCGGCCAAGGGCGAGTACAGCTGCTGGATGACGACGTCCCAGATGATCGACTTCCAGGTGCCCTACTCGTTGGCGGATGACTGGAACGTGCTCACTCCCGAGCCGACGGTCATGGGCGGAACGAAGTACGTTCTCTTTGTGCGCGAGCAGCCCGATGTGCCCATGTCGGTGGTGGTGCTGGAGCCGGGGATGATGAACGTCGGCCGCGAGCAGGACGTTTTCGACGCGGTCCGCAACTGGGTCGGCCTCTCCATCGGCAATCACGCGGATCCCACGGCGCCCGACGCGGACAAAACGGTGGTGCTGACGACGGGCCACGGGATGCAGTACACATTTTCCGCTTCCGACGAAGTCCGGGAGAAGATTGTGAGCCTCGGGAAAAATGTGCTTCAGTGCGGGCAGCAGTTCTCCTGCGAGATCACGGAGGACGGCTTCCAGCTGAGCTCGCCTCTGTACGCGAAGGAAGGCGAGTACTACGGCGAGATCACCTGCACGATCCTGCCGAACCAGGGCAGACTGCGCGTGACGGACGCGACCGTCGGCGCCTACGTGAGTTTCAACTACAACGATATGGATTTCAACGGCGTGAACACGCCCTCCAGTTACTATATTGAGAACCCCGTGGTTTTGGGTAACGGCAACGGCGAGAAGCTGTACCTTCCGGAGTACCGGCGCGTTGCGAAGCACAGCTACCTTTTCGATAAGGACCATTACTGGAAGGACGAGACGGGCTTCCGTTACTACGCCGATGACAACGGAAAGATCGTGAGCCGCATGGGTATCGATGTCTCGGAGCATGACGGCACCATCGATTGGAAGAAGGTTAAGGACGCAGGCATCACCTTCGCATTCATCCGCGTGGGTTACCGCGGACCGGGCGAGGGAACGCTGGAGACCGATAAGACTGCGGCGGCCAACTTAAAGGGCGCCATCGAGAACGGCCTCGACGTCGGCGTTTACTTCTGCACGCAGGCCATCACGGAGGCGGAGGGCATCGCCGAGGCGGAGTTCTGTCTGGACTTCATCAAGGGCTACGACGTCAATTGGCCCATTGTCTTCGATACCGAAAAATGGGATCCCGACAACTATCCGAAGCTTGCCAACGGCCCGCGCGGCAACAGCATCAGCCGCGAGCAGCGGACGGCGGTGACCAAGGCGTTTGTCAACCGCATCAAGGAAGCCGGCTACACGCCGATGGTTTACGCCAGCACGAACTGGTCCATCATGAACGTCAACCGCGATGAATTTGCCGACGTACCGTTCTGGTTTGCTTCCTACAGCGACAAGGTTACCTACCGCTACGACTTCCAGATCTGGCAGTATACCAGCGAGGGCAAGGTCAACGGCGTGCCGAAGAAATGCGACATGAACATTCTCCTGAAGCCCTGGTGGACGGAGGATGCCGGAAACGGCGGAAACGCTGATAACGGTGGAAACGGCGGAAACGCCGATGACGGCGGGAATACCGCTGACGGCGGAAATGCCGGAAACGGAGGCAACTGAGAAGCCGAACTGAATAGAAGTTCGGCGGAGATACCTGTTTAATTACAGATTGTTAATAACCGAATTACACACCGCTCAGATGTGGATGAAATATCTGAGCGGTGTTTTTTATTCCTGATGGAAAGTGATTCTTCCTGCTTTCTTCTTATCCCGCACCGCCGGTATCCGCTTTTTTCGTTTTGGGCGGTATTCCTTTTGGGCTTATGCTTGTCCCACACCGCCGGTATCCGCTTTTTTTCTTTTGGGCGGTATTGTTAGAAAGAAGTTTGCACGGAAATTATTATATAGCGTGTTATCACATGGAATTATACCGCCTGAGATTTGTTTTTGCAGCTTGGGCGGTGCGATGGAAGTTGAATATTAAACTGATGCACCGCCTGAAAATAAAAGTGGGACAACAGGCGGTGCGGCATACTCAAGCGGGAAGAGTGAATACCGCCCAGACCGGGAAAACAGGGCCTGGGCGGTATGGTAAGTCATTGTTGAATTCTTGTTGTAATCAGGGGTGTGACTCCGGCGTGCGAAATCCGGATCAGGCTATCACAACCTCAACGGCGCTAACCCGATCAGCCCATCACAACCTCGATGACATGGTCACCGGCGCCGAGCACCGGCACGCGGTTGCCTTCTACGGGCTTGCCGTCCACAACCATGGATGCTACGCCCTGGGAGATGTGCTTCGGGTTGCTGACCTTGACGGTATAGTTGCCGCCGCGGAACTTGCGGGTTACCACGAAGCCGTCCCAAGCCTTCGGGATGGAAGGATTGATGGTGAGGCCGTCGAAGTCGGGCTGGATGCCGAGGATGTACTGCGAGATGGCTACCATGTTCCAGGCGGCGGTACCGCTGAGCCAGGAGTTCTTGCCCTCTCCGAAGCGTCCTGCGTCCTTGCCGGCGATCATCTGGCCGTATACGTACGGCTCGGTCTTGTGCAGCTCGGAGATTTCCTCGTTAAATGCAGGAGCAATCTTGGAGTAGTACTCAAACGCTTTGTCTCCGCGGCCGGCATATGCCTCTGCGCAGATGATCCATGCGTTGTTGTGGGTGAAGATACCGGCATTTTCCTTATAACCGCCCGGATAGGTGGAAATCTCACCGTACTGGATGTAGTACTTGGAAAATGCGGGGTTGTTCAGCACAAGGCCGTACTTCGTGTTGAGGTAGCGGTCCACGGAGTCGAGCGCCTTGATGTCGGCGCCGACTTCCTTGCCGATCTCGGACATAACCGCGAAGCCCTGAGGCTCGATGAAGATCTTGCCCTCCGCACACTCTGCGGAGCCCATCTTTGCGCCGGTAGCGTCGTAAGCGCGGAGGAACCATTCGCCGTCGAAACCGAATTTCATCACGGTAGCCTTCATGGCGTCGATGGCTTCCTGAGCTCTCTTGGCCTCGTCATCCTTGCCGAGATGCTTGAGGATGCCGACGAAGGAAGGTCCGACGTAGGTGAACAGCGCTGCCACCATGACGGATTCTGCGGTCTTGGAGTAGCCGCCCTCGGCCTTGAACTTCGGGTTCGTGTAGGTCTGGAAGCTCTCACCGGGCTTGTCGGAGTAGCAGGAGAGGTTGATGCAGTCGTTCCAGTCGGCGCGCATTGCAAGCGGAAGACCGTGAGGTCCGAGGTTGTTCACAACGTGGTAGAAGGAGACAACCAGATGCTGCAGCATCGACTGAGCGGTATCCGGGTCGTTGTCGTACGGAACGGGCTCATCGAGGATGGACCAGTCGCCGGTCTCCTTGATGTACGCTGCCACCGAGAGGATCATCCACAGCGGATCGTCCGAAAAATCACCGCCGATGTCGGAGTTGCCCTTCTTGGTGAGCGGCTGATATTGATGATAGCATCCGCCGTCCGGAAGCTGGGTGGAAGCGAGGTCGATCAGACGCTCTCTTGCGCGGTCCGGAATCTGATGAACGAAACCGAGGATATCCTGGTTGGAATCGCGGAAGCCCATGCCGCGGCCGATGCCGGACTCAAAGTACGACGCCGAGCGGGACAGGTTGAAAGTAACCATGCACTGGTACTGGTTCCAGATGTTGACCATGCGGTCGACGCGGTCATCCGGCGTCTTGACGGAGATGATACCGAGAAGACGATCCCACTCCGCACGGAGAGCAGCGAGGCCTGCGGCCACCTTCTCCGGCGTGTTGTACGCATCGATCATGGCGTGCGCCTTCACCTTGTTGATGGAGACGCCGTCCGCCTCAAACTTCTGGTCGTACGGATTCTCCGCATAGCCGAGGATGAAGATGAGCGTGGTGCTCTCGCCGGGAGCAAGAGTAATCTCCTTATAATGGGAAGCAATCGGCGACCAGCCGTCGGCAACGGAGTTGCCCGGTTTTCCGGCTTCCACAACCTGCGGATCACCGAAGCCGTTGTAAAGGCCGATGAAGGTGTCGCGGTCGGTGTCGAAACCGTCGATCGGTGCATTGACCGTAAAGAAAGCGTAATGGTTGCGGCGATCGCGGTACTCGGTCTTGTGGTAAATGGTCGAGCCCTCGAGCTCCACGCGTCCGGTGGAGAAGTTTCTCTGGAAGTTCGTGCAGTCATCCTGCGCATCCCAGAGGCACCACTCTACGAGGGAGAAGAGTTTGAGGGACTTCGTCTCGCTGCCCTCGTTGGAGAGAACGAGCTGCTGCACCTCGCCGTCGTATCCGACGGGTACGAAATAGGTGACCTCCGCGCTGACGCCGTCCTTATTGCCGGTGATCACGGTGTAGCCCATGCCGTGACGGCACTCGTAGGAATCGAGCTTCGTCTTGCAGGGCGACCAGCCCGGGTTCCAGACGGTGTCGCCGTCCTTGATGTAGAGATACCGACCGCCCATGTCGATCGGAACGTTGTTATAACGATAGCGCGTGATGCGGCGAAGGCGCGCGTCCTTGTAAAATGCGTAGCCGCCCGCGTTGTTGGAAATCAACGAGAAAAAGCCCTCCATACCGAGGTAGTTGATCCACGGATACGGAGTCTTGGGTGTGGTAATGACATACTCGCGGCGCGAGTCGTCAAAATAACCGTATTTCATTAGTCAGCCCTCCTGCCTGATAGTGTAGGTTTATTATATCGTACTTGAACTGACTTGTCACGCGGAATGTGTTCCGGGGAAGGTAAAAAAAAGACAGATTTTTTGTCATTTGTTTTCTGGTTTAGAGTTTTTGAAAAAAATGTCCATCTTTGTGACTAAATCACAATATTTATTAAAATTCTGTGATATACTTCGAATACAAGGAAGGCAGACAGTGCCGACCGTATTTTATTAACATATGCTGATTCATTACTTCTCAGAAGTAATTTCTCCCCCACACAAGCTGCGTTTCATAGGTTTCCTATGAAACGCAGTTGCACTTTTACAGGAAAAGGAATTTGTGCCAACAGGACGGCGTCGGGCCGTCCTGTTTTATTTAGTGGGTCGTGACCCAGTTGAGCACGCGAAGCGTGCGAAACATAAAACCACCCGCTATGCGGGTGCGCGTTGAACGTTATACAAAAAAATCACCTTTCCGCTATACTGAGGTTGTTCAAGCCGAAATTATAGCGAAAGGAAAGGTGATTT
>JAGCVY010000061.1 GCA_017962105.1 Lachnospiraceae bacterium | reverse complement strand
AGTGTACCGCCTCATATTTGGTACTTCAAGTATACCATAAAAAGCACTGAAAAGCCAGTGTTTATGCGGGTTTCAGCGTTTTTGGATGACTGAAAAAGTTAAGTCCGAGGCGGTTCTCGCCTCGGACTTTGTCTTCACTCTTAAGGGAACTGCTTTTGGCAGTTCCCTTTGTGCTCGGTCGGTTTTTTATTACTCCTCGGTAATGGAACCGGTAGGGCAGGTAGCAGCACAGGTGCCGCAGCCAAGGCAAGCATCAGCATCGATCTCATACTTGTCTTCACCCTCGGTGATTGCTCCTACGGGGCACTCGCCTGCGCAAGCACCGCACTTCACACAACCGTCATTGATAACAAATGCCATTGTCAAATCCTCCTGTCTGGAACTCATGGAGCCACAACCGCCCCACTGCATACAGTGTACTTCATTCCCAAACGGAATGCAAGTGATTTTTTGCAGGCTGCCGCGGCACGCCGGGATTGTCCGTGAAAGGGATGTTGACACTGCTCCGGGAATCGGATATAATCGGGTTGCGATGGGGGCGGGATACCCCGGCTCCGCCGCACACGAAACGAATGTTTAAATTGTTAGGAGGAATACAGACATGGTAGTTACCAAGGATACAAAGATCGGTGAGATGATCCGTGCAGATATCGAGGTTGCCCCGATCCTGATGGGAGCGGGAATGCATTGCGTAGGCTGCCCGTCCGCACAGGGCGAGACCCTGGAGCAGGCCTGCATGGTTCACGGCATCGATGTGGATATGCTTGTGGAGGAGATCAACACCTTCTTCTCGTCCAAGAGCTGAGAAAACTTCTCGATCAAGAGCAGAGCAGACAAAATGAGGGTCATCCGCGGATGACCCTCTTATTTTTCGTGTTGGAGTTATCGTACCGAGCGAAGCTTCTCCAGAGCGTCGTCCTCGGCAATGCAGCGGAAGTACTCGCGGTAGTACGGAAGGGAGTACTCAAAGATCCGGGTACCGTACTCGTCCGCAAGGTTGCCCGCATACCGAAGATCGGCGGGATCGCTGTTGACCGGATCGAGTCGGAGCACATAGCAGCGGTCGATGGAGCCGTAGAACAGCGTGCTGGAGAGACGAAGGGTTTTCGTGATGTCTGCGAAGGCCATCAGGTTCTCCAGTCTGCGGAAGCAGATGACAACCTCCTCGGAGACCTCGGCGGCGGCAGACGGTTGTTCTGCGGCGGGGCCGGACCCGAGAATGTCGTTGCAGTTCATCAGAAGTCTTGTGTTGCGGAACTCCGATGCTTCCCTGGGGGTAAAGCGGCTGCGCTTCTGTGCCCCGCGGCGTAACCCGAGAGGGGATGCAGCGGAGAGCTCCTCCGGCATCGCGGCACCGCTCTCGTCCTGACGGGAGCCTTCCAGATCCGTGTCCTCATCCTCGTCCTCGCAGGGATCCGACGGTTCGGCGTCATGCGGAAAATCCGAGAAGAACGGCGGCTGTCCGTTGGAAAATGTCAGGATCATGCGGTCCTTGGACAGCGGAACCGCCTCGATCAGCGTGTTGCTGGCGGGGCAGAAGCCGTACCGACGGAATGCAAGCTCGATAAACTCCTGCAGCATGGAACGCGAGGACTCCGGATGAATCACGAAATCCAGCATAGTGATGTTATGACGATCCAGATCGGACTGACCGACGACACAGCGTATCGCGCCATTTTCCAGCAGTTCCATCTCCATACGTAAGGCCTCCTCTCCCGCGGACACGTCCGCGTATTCTTTATCTCGGACTGAGTATAAGAGAAATATGCACGAAAGTCAATTACCGAAATTGTGAAAAAAGTATAGCCCTTTTTGAAAAACGCGGAATTTACGAGGGATGTCGTAAAATCCGAAACCTGATATTTGGCGACTCCGCCGATAGTATTTTACGGGCGGTTCCGCTATACTTGACTCATCGGAAGTCGGGACGGAGAAACCGGTTCGGACGGCTCGGTTGACAGCCTTTACGCGGGCCAAGCGGAACGGACGAATGTGGAACATATCACGGTGTTACCCCTGTTCGAAGAAATGAGTGCATCGCAGCTGACGGAGCGGATCAAACCTGACGGATGAACGATACGGAGCCGGAGAAAACCGGATCGGGAACGTGTGCGGAGGAGGTTGTGCGCAGGCTTTCGCTGCATCGAAACCGGGGTTCGGAGGCCGGTTCCGCGATGCGGACGGAACCCTGCCAAGCGAAGAAAAGGACGCGCAACACACAGAAATGCAAAGCGGGGTTTCTTTTCCGCGTGATATGTGATACAATGAGTCCTGCTAAATCTTAGTTTCGTACGGTACGGCGCAGGTTTTTTATCCGGAAGCGGTCCGGGCGCCTGCGGGCGGACGTGCGCAGAGATCGGGAGGATTTCATGTTTAAGAGAAGTGTCAGCACAATCATTATTGCGATTGCTGCGGTGTGTCTTCTGGCAGGATGTGTGGGGAAGAACCAGACGAACACCACGAAAGAGGAGCCGAAGGGGCCTTCTACGGAGCTGTCCGATTTGAATAAATTCTACAATCTCGGGCAGGATGAGGTCATGCTGATGGTTGATGCCAGACTGAGCGAGAGCAAGGGCGTCATCAACAACGGGAACCGCTATGTTCCGGTTTCCCTGATCAGCGATCTCGACAGCCGGTTTTACTGGAATGATATCGAACAGCGGATGTTTGTGACGAACGCGGACGCGAGAAGGATTTTCCGTGTCGGTGAGACGTCGTACAAGGAGAACGATACGGACAAGACCAGCTCGTTCCCGATGGTGATCCGGAATAACGGCGAAGTGTATGTCAGCACGGAGCTGATCAAAGAGTACGGCAGGATGAATGTGACGGAGTCCGCGGAACCGGAGAGGGTTTCCCTGATCACCTCCGACGCGAAGATTTACCGTTCGACGGTCAAGGCCGAGGAAGGAACCATCCTTCGCGAGGGACGGGATGAGACATTCCCGATCGTCTCGGAGATTACGAAGGACACGGTGCTGTATCTGGCGGAGAACCTTACCGGAAACGTATGGTCGAAGGTTATGACCGAGGACGGCCGCTGGGGTTATGTGAGCAATCTTGACACCACGACCTATTCCCTGATCTCGGCCGCCGTGCCGGCGAAGGGAACGCCTTACACGAGACACGGCTTGGACGAGACCGTGCGCATGGTATGGCATCAGGTCGGCTCCGCGGATATCAGCGAAGCGGATTTCAAGGCGGCGATCAAGGATACCAAGAGTCTGAATGTTATTTCGCCCACGTGGTTTTCCTTCAAGGATACCGATGGCGGGATCCAGTCTTTGGCCAGCGCAACCTACGTAAAGGCTGCCCATGCGGCGGGCCTGAAGGTGTGGGCTTTGGCGGATGACTTTGCGAAGGGTATCAAGGGTTTGGATATCCTTTCCAGCACGGAGTCCCGCGAGGCGCTGATCAACAATCTTGTCAGCGAGGTGACCCGTGTCGGTGCAGACGGCATCAACATCGACTTCGAGTACATTACGAAGGAGTCAGCACCCCACTTCCTGCAGTTCCTCAGAGAACTGTATCTCGCCTGCAAGGATAAGGGCCTGACGATCTCCACGGACAACTACTATCCCAACAATGATCTGAATGCATACTACCGTCTGCGCGAGCAGAGCGAGTTTGTGGACTATATCATCTTCATGGGTTACGACGAGCACTATTCCAAGTCGAAGGAGGCCGGTTCGGTGGCTTCCATCGGATTTGTGAAGGGCGGCGTCAAGGAGATGCTCGCCAGGGTTCCCGCAGACCGCGTGGTCCTGGGAATTCCGTTCTTTACCAGAAAGTGGAAGATGAACGAAGCTCTCGAGGAGGACGGCGTTGTGCCGAACGAAGCGTGCAGCATGGACACCGTCAAGAAGTTCATCAAGGATAACGGCGGAACCACGACGTGGAACGAGGAATGCGGCCAGAATTACGCGGAAGTCATGGAAGACGGCAAACTCGTTAAGATCTGGATTGAGGATTCGGATTCTTTGAAACTGAAGCTGGATGTGATGAAGGAGAACAACCTTGCGGGCTTCTCCGCCTGGAAACTCGGTATGGAGTCCAAGGACGTCTGGTCGGCGATCAAGTCGTATTTTGAAGAGTAAACCGTAATCGGAGGATCGGCAGCTGGCTGATCCTCCGTGTTCATAATATGGGATAACGGAAGGACGGAGACCGTGGATATGGAAAGACTGTATGATGTGGATGCGTACAAAAAGGCCTTCAGCGCCGTGGTTGTGGATGTTTACGGCGGGGAGCATGCCACCCTCTGGGTTGCGCTTGACAAAACGGCATTTTTCCCCGAGCAGGGCGGCCAGGAGGCGGATCGCGGATACCTTGACGAGTTTTCGGTGCTCGATGTCCAGGTGAAATACGGGAAGATCTGGCATCAGGTAGATATGATGTCGGAGCCTCTGGCGAATCCCTTTCATGAAGGGAACTGCATTTATTGCGTGGTCGATTGGGAAAACCGTTTCCGCAACATGCAGATGCACACCGGCGAGCATATTTTCTCCGGGCTGGTGCACAGCACCTACGGGTATGACAATGTCGGCTTTCACTTAAGCAGCCGCACGGCGACCATGGATTACAACGGGAAACTTACGGGGGACCAGCTTCACGAGTTGGAGATGGAGGCGAATCGTATCATTGCGGCAAATCGCCCCGTGCGCGCGTGGTATCCCACGGAGGACGAACTGGCGACACTTACGTACCGGAGCAAGAAGGAGATTGACGGGCCGCTCCGGCTGGTGGAAATCGAAGGCGTGGATCTGTGCGCCTGCTGTGCGCCCCATGTCCGTCTGACCGGCGAGGTCGGCTGTTTTAAGATCATCGGCTGGGAGAACTACAAGGGCGGCGTGCGCGTTTCCTATCGGTGCGGATTCCGCGCGATGGAGGATTATGACGCGCGGCTCTCTCTTCTGACGAAACTTTCCCAGGTTCTGTCCGTGAAGCCGGAGGAACTCGGAGATGCGGTTGAGAAGCTTGCGGAGGAGCGTAAAAAACTCGCTTATGACCTTGTTGCAAAGGAGCGGGCGATCATCCGCTCGCGCATCGAGGCGATGGCGGAGGCCGACAGAAAGGCGGTGACTGACGGCACTGCGGACAATAAACCGGCAGATGACGGCCGGATTGCCAAGGCCTTCGTGCTGTTCCTGACGGACGCGGATGCCTCGGTTTTGCGCTACGCGGTGGATGAAATGAAGGCGCGATACGCCGGTACGGTCTGCGCGATGGTGCGGATCGGAGCCGACGGGGCAAAGGACGGCACGAACCCGGAGGGCGACGGTCCGGCCGTATGGAGATATCTGATTGAACAGGATGGCGGCGATGTGAGACCGTGGCAACAGAAGCTGCGGGAGCAGTTCGGCGCAAAGGGCGGCGGTCCGAACAACTCCGTACAGGGCAGCGTCACTGCATCGGAAGCGTCGATCCGGGCGCTGTTGGAGGAAATCCCCGGGTAGGGGATTTCGGTTAAATAAGAATGGGGGAAGGCGGATTGGCTCCGCCGGAAATTACTATGTGGCAATGGATTCGTTTCGGGTTTTATGTCGTAACCGGGCTTGTGAGCATCTGGTACGGATTTTTCGTCCGTTCCGCAGCCGCCGGCAACACGTTTTACCGCATCTGGTTTGTTCTCGGGATCATTCTTCTCGGGCTTGCGGCAGCGGTGCAGTTCCGGCTTTGGACCAGGATTCCGGTCTGGCTCCGCATCGCATTTGTCACGGTGGTCTGCTTCGGACTGCTCTGGTATATCGTGCTGATGACCATCATAGCGACACGGTTTTCCGCCGATGAGGCGAAGGTTTCCTACATCATCGTGCTGGGCGCGCAGATGCGGGAGGACGGTCCCAGCGTGGTGCTTAAGTACCGGCTGGAGACCGCGGAGCAGTATCTGAAGGACCATCCGGAGGTTATCTGTATTGTGTCTGGCGGGCGCGGCTCCAACGAGACGGTATCCGAGGCCGAGGGGATGCGCGATTACCTTGTGTCACACGGTATTGAGAAGTCCCGGATCGTGATGGAGGACCGATCGACGGATACGTCGGAAAATCTCAAAAACTGCCTCGCGTTACTGCCTTCCGCAGACACGCCGGTGGGCATTGTGACCAACAATTTTCATATGTACCGCGCCATGGGGATCGCGATAAAATGCGGCTACGGCGATGTGTCGGCAATCCCGGCCAGATCCACGAAGGCCTACCTGCCCCACAACCTCACAAGGGAGGTTATCGGCGTGCTCAAGGATGTCCTGATGGGCAACATGAAGCTTTATTGAGCGGAGGCAGGGGACTATCGTTTTGATTGACATTTTCCGCGGATGAGAGTAGTATGAACTCATAGGGCAGGCTCCCTGTTTGGGGCGGTTAATACCGTGGCGGGAGCCGGTCGAACAAAGCGTTCCTATACCGGAAGGAGAAAATGTATGGATATCAATGACATCACCAAAACGTTGCTCAGCGCGTCCAATGTGAAGGCGATTGCAGGCAAGGCCGGCGCAACCGGTCCGCAGGTTAAGAGCGTGTTGTCCTCGGCTCTTCCGTCTCTTTTGAGCGGAAAGGAAACCTCCGCGGAGGAGATTTCCAAGGAGACCGGCGTCAGCAAGGCGAAGACGAACGGCATTCTGTCCGCAGCAGGCCCTCTTCTCTCGGGATTGCTCGGCGGCGGATCCCAGCAGCAGGAGGAGAAGCCCTCCGGCACCGCAGCCCTTCTCGGCAGCCTCTTAGGCTCCGTCAACATCGGAAGCCTCGCTTCGGGCATTATGAACCTTGTGTCCGCGGACAACGATGAGGAAGAGAAGGAAGAGGAGAAACCGAAGAAGCCGAAGAGCGGAAAGAAGAAAACCGAGTCGGCATCAGGCAAGAAGACAGATTCCAAGAAAAAGACGGACTCCAAAAAGAAGACCGATTCTAAAAAGAAGACCGAATCGAAGAAGACAGAGAAGAAGGACACCAAGAAGAGCTCGCCGCTCGACAGCGTGACCGATCTTCTGGGCGGTCTGTTCAAGTAAATGGTTCTGCACCATCAGAGACGATTTGATTCCGCATCCGGGGGACTGATGTCTCCCGGGTGCTTTTGTGTAAAAGCGTAAATTACGGAGGAAAACCTATGGCTATGAAGACTTTGCCGGAGATCACGGCGGTAAACGGCGGAAAATGCTGGGCATCGGAGGAGTTTGACACCTTCCGTGTGAAGGTGTACGTGCCTGCCTGCAGCCTGCCGACAGACATCATCAACTACGGGTTTGAAGCGCCCTATCTGTTGGTCTTCGAGGAGACCGAGCGGAGCATGGAGGAGGCGGCTGCCTGGGCCGAGGAATGCGGCCTTGCGGGAATTGCCGCACGGTACGGCGGAAGCGTTGTGTTCGTCTACCCGAAGGCAGCGGAGGGCTGGGCCGGCGCCGATGTGACGCTCTTTCAGGAGTTGATCGCAAACTCGAAGATCCATCAGTATTTTACGGACGGATGCGTGACAATGATCAACCGTTTTACGGGGGAGCCCATCGGGAATTTCATCCGCGGCGCCATCTTCCGCACGTTCCTGTACGGCTTCGGCGCGTCGGCGGAGTATATCGCAAGGAACCTGCTTCAGACCGTGAACGGCGAGTTCCTGTGGGGTCCCGGTGAGATCACGCCGGCGGTGTGCACGCTGGAGAGATTGTCCGTGGTTCCTGCGCCGCAGAGATCGGACATTCCCGTTGTGTCGGTCGGGAACGGGAACGAGGTGAACAAGGCGTTGTCCATCAGCTGTGACCATCTTCTGGTGCGCGACAGTGCGGATTACGGCTTTGAGTTTGACACCTTTGTACGGAGATTCCGCCGCTGGTGCGGAAACCTCGAGAATGAGCCCGTTCTTTCGGAGATGGGAATGGTCCGCGAGGAGTGCTTCGAGATCCTGCCCACATCCCCCGACAACCTCGGCGATGACAAGGGCACGACGGAACACAAGGTCGGGTTCGTCGCATACTACAACAGGGATCTCTTCGATAACGGCCCGGTGCCGATGCTTCTTGCGTTCCACGGCGGCGGTGACTCGGCGATGTACATCTCCAATGTCTCCGGCTGGTACAAGATCGCAAACCGCTACAACTTCCTTCTGGTGGCCATCGAGAATCACTTAAACAGCACGGCGACCGAGATGGTGGCTCTCATCGACCGTCTGGCAGAACGCTACAATATCGACCGCAAGCGCATTTACGCCAGCGGCTTCTCCATGGGCGGCTGCAAATCCTGGGATCTTTGCCAGGAGTATCCGACGGTCTTCGCCGGACTTGCGCCGATGGATGCGACCTTCGAGGTGGGCTTCAACTCCTACGGAAAGCCTGCGCCCTGCGAGATCAACCGCGACACGCAGGTGCCGATCTTCTACACCGGAGGCGAGATCACACCCCTTCCGGAGCTTCCGTTCCAGGCCGAAAAATGCTGGGACAGAAACCGCTATGTCTTCGGAATTAACCATCTTAAGACAAAGTACAATGTCACGTTTGAAGAGCGCGAGAACTGGTCCAACAAAATCTGGGGCATCGACGGCGACCGCATTGAGGTCATTTACGACAAGACGCGCGACAGCAACCTGACGCTTCATTATTTCGACAGCGAGGACGGCGTGTGCCGCACGGCCTTCGGCAGCATCAGCGGTCAGGGCCATGAGTGCCGTCAGCACACCTGCGAGCAGGCATGGCTGTTCCTGTCGAAATTCCACCGATAAGAGATGACGGAGGAAGAAAGGGTTTCCGCCCGGATGCGGTATCCTGCTTGGGGTACCGATCCATGAGGCGGGAACCCTTGCTTTGTTTCCGGGCAGACGGTTGTGAGATTTTTTACCCCTTGGTTTCAAAACACCGGCGATTTTCCGCGTGGGCGCGGTACTAATGGGTAGAAGGAGGTGAGCGTATGGATAACGGTGCAAGTAGCTACCACCGTTTTTTAGAGGGCGATCGGGAAGGAATAACGGAGCTGGTCGATGTATACTATGACGGCCTCGTTCTCTTTTTGAACACATGGTTGAACAACCTGCATGACGCGGAAGACATGGCGGAGGAGACCTTCGTGGTCTTGACGACAAGGAAGCCCGAATTTACCGGTCAATCCTCCTTCAAGACCTGGCTGTACGCCATCGGACGCAATGTGACCGGCAAATTCCTCCGCAAAAACCGCAGAACCGTGACCGTACCGCCTGAGGATATGACAAAACTTGCGGAGTCGGAGCAGGAAGCGGCGGGGGATTTCTTCGCCGATGAGGAGAAACAGGCACTCCACCGGTGCCTTGTCCGCCTGCGCCCGGAGTACCGCAGAGTCCTTTGGCTTCGGTATTTTGAGTCCATGTCCGCGAAGGAAGCAGCAGATGTCATGGGGAAGTCCGTGCACAGCGTAAACCACCTGACAGAGCGGGCCAGGGACGCGCTGCGGGCGGAGATGAACAAGGAGGGTTATCATGAGAGATCATAAAGAAGTGACGGATAATATCTGGCGAAAGACAGAGCAATATGAGGCGGAGACAACCGCGAAAAAAGCACGCCGTAGACGGTTGCTGCCGAAGATTGCGGCGGCAGCGGCAGTTTGTGTGGTAGGGGTGATTGTGTGGAAGGTTGCGGGAGGAGGCAGAGTCGGAACGACACCGACCGGCTATGCGGTTACCGCGACGGTTGCTCCTGTGCTCACGGAGCCCGGGAATCGTCAGAATCCTGCGAAACCGACAACGGAACCCGACTGGAGGAACGGGGCGAAGGAGTTGACCGCGGCGCTGTCCTCCGCTGCGGCACCCAACGGAAAGTCGATGGACGAAGCCATGCGGACGGCGTATGAGGCATTTGCCTGCAAGTTGTTTGCGGGGCTCCCCGACAAGGGCACAAGAATGGTCTCGCCGTTTTCCGTTTACACGGCGCTTTGCATGCTCGCAAACGGCGCCGACGGCGACACGCTTGCCCAGATGGATGCGATGCTGGGGCTTTCGGAGGAGGAGCGCAACGCGTACCTCTCCACGTGGGTTTCGAAGCTCACGGGCGGCGGTGACGAGGGAGCGACGTTTACCAATGCGAATTCCATTTGGATTAAGAACACCTTCGAATCGAGTGTTCCGAAGGATTTTCTGAACACCTGCGCCCGGTATTACCGATCCGCGGTTTATTCGGCGCCGTTTACGCAGGATACCGTCACCGCCATAAACGGCTGGGTTAAGACAAATACAAAGGACATGATTGAGAAACTGATCGATGAGCTGGACCCGCAGGCGGTCATGTTCTTGCTAAATGCCATCGCATTTGACGCCAAGTGGGAGGAAGAATTT
>JAGCVY010000060.1 GCA_017962105.1 Lachnospiraceae bacterium | reverse complement strand
TACTATGCCAGTGAGTTCCGCCGCTACTCTTCCTTCGCGAAGAACTACGGCGACAACCGCCTCTACCGCATCGCCTGCGGACCGAACGGGGACGACTACAACTGGACCGAACAGTTCATGAAGATGCTCAACCCGATGCTCACCGACGCCATCGCCCTGCACTACTATACCATCTGCCACGGCGACTGGAACAACAAGGGACCGGCGACGGGCTTCACCAACGAGGACTACTACTCGACCATTTTCCATACTCTCCGCATCGAGGGCATCATCGACAAGCACCTCGCCATCATGGACAAGTACGATCCCGACCATAAGATCGGTCTCGTGGTGGACGAGTGGGGCTGCTGGTACAACGTCGAGCCCGGCACGAACCCCGGCTTCCTCTACCAGCAGAACACAATGCGTGACGCCATCGTGGCTGCCCTGAACCTGAACATCTTCAACAACCACGCCGACCGCATTCCGATGGCAAATATCGCGCAGATCGTCAACGTGCTGCAGTCCGTAGTTCTCACGGAAGGTGCTAAGATGATCAAGACGCCGACCTACTATGTATTCTCGATGTTCAAGCCTCATCAGGGTTCTACTCTTGTAGAATCGAAGTTGGAGGACTCCTTTGTGAAGCACGAGGGCGGCGATTTCGCCGAGCTCAGCGTGTCCGCTTCGGTCAAGGACAACTCTCTCACCGTTACGCTTGCCAACGCAAGCCTTGAGAACTCCTACCGTCTGGATTCGACCCTCGACGCGGCATACTCCTGCTGGACCGGCCGTATCCTCACGGACAACGTCCGCGCCTTCAACTCCTTCGACAATCCGGATGAAGTTGCGGACACCACCTTCAAGGACTGCGTGCTTGAGGACAAGAAGTTCACCGTCACGCTTCCTCCGTGCAGCGTAGTCACGCTGACCTTCTCGAAGTAAAACAAACAGCATTGCCGTCGGCAGGATTCCTGCCGGCGGCAATCATTTTCAAACGACCTATAATTCTACAGAAAATGAGGCAACGACCCGAGTATGAAAACACCACAATCCGACTTTCCTCCTGCTGGTGACAGCAACGGCGATCCCCCTGCAGGAGACAACTCTGCCGCCTCGCGAATTCCCTGCCGCAAATGCCTGATTGAGGGTCTCAACGAGGCCGAGGTCATGGCCAAATTGAAGGAGTATATCGACGCCATCGAACCATCCCACCGCACGTCCGACGATATGTACCGGGATCGTCTGTCTGTCTGTGAAACCTGCCCTCAACTATCCGGCGGAATGTGCCGGCTTTGCGGTTGCTTTGTGCTCTACCGTGCTGCGACTGCGGGTAACAGCTGCCCTGACCTGCCTGAACGTTGGTAATCCGATAAGCGGCTGTTCAAGAATCACTGTTCCGCACTACCATTCTCAATATCCGGCTCCTAACTGAATTGCCGACCATATACAATGGATAGACTGCTCGGAACAACCACGGGCAGAAGCTCAACATATAATACGCTGTCCGGGTGCGAAATCTGATTCCCTTTACACCGTTTTCTCTACCCAATTCGATGATTTTTCGTCGGACCGTCTCACATCTGGCTTTATTTGTTTTCCTTTTTTTTCTCGAACATTTGACGTAAAAAGATATCAATAACGAGATAGATGAACGGCGCCAGTTTATCAGTTGGGTTTCACTGAACAGGTCCGGCACATGCGATTGAAAGTACGCATCTATACCGGAGTGCGCATCCAGCCAATCTCTATAGTACTTCCATGAACCGCTGAACGTTATGCTCCCACTTCGCCTTCTGTACTTGTACAGTGCCAGGTCCAAATGACAAACTGAATTACATTTATCAAGAATTCGGTATGTAGTTGACACATCCTCGTACACCCTTCCCTCTGGAAAACGCACAGTCTTCCAAAGCTCTCTATTATACAGTTTATTCCAAACTCCATGCCGTATCTCACCGCCGATTAATGCCGTGAGCGCTTCCTCTCTCGTATAAACACCGGGTTTTAAATACAAAGGCTCGTGCCTTTGCGTTGACACCAGCATTTTCCCATCCGTGTGATATGTTTTGGATTTACAGATAACAATATCCGCATTTGTGCGGACCATCGCCTGTACCATCTCTCTAATGTAATCCGGAAAATATGCATCGTCCGAATCCATAAACGCAACCGCTTCTCCCGTCATGATTTCCAACCCGGTGTTTCTCGCTCCGCTCAACCCTTTGTTTCGCTGATGGATCACTCTTACCCGCGAATCCCTGTTCCCGTAATCATCACACATTTTCTCCGAACCATCGTTAGAACCGTCATCTACTATTATGATTTCAAGATTCCTGTATGTCTGATTTAGGACGCTGTCCAACGCTTCTTCCAAATACGGTTTCACATTATATACAGGAATGATAACGCTGATCAGGCTATTGTTATCCATTCGGTTCGATTCCTCCGGAAAATGTTCATGACACAATCTGTCCCGCACTTATCGGTTGTAGGCCCTCAAACAAACAAACAAAGGTTGTAGATTTCTTCACCGATTGCTCATTATAAAACGGGCTGGTCTTTCGCACAACCCCTGTTTTGATTCTTTTCAGAATTATCGCTTCAACGGTTAGCTTTTTCACCGTGCGCTCATCGGCACATACGTCCGCTCCTCGGACACACTCTTGTAGGCCGGGCGGATAATCTTGCTGGTGTTGATCAGCTCCTCCATGCGGTGCGCACTCCAGCCGGCGATCCTCGCGATCGCAAAGATCGGCGTGTAAAGATCCTGCGGAAGGTTCAGCATGTCATAGGCAAAGCCGCTGAAGAAGTCCACATTGGCGCTGACGCCCTTGTACATTTTCCGCTCCTCGGCAATAATCTTCGGAGCAAGCTTTTCCACCTTCGCGTAGAGTGCAAACTCCTCTTCGCGTCCCTTTTCCACCGAGAGTTTCTCGACAAAGGTGCGGAACAGCACCGCACGGGGATCGGACACGGAGTAGATCGCATGACCGATGCCGTAGATCAAGCCCGCCTGATCGAAGGCCTCCTTGTGGAGAAGCGCCTTCAGGTATGCGCTTACCTCGTCATCGTCGGTCCAGTCGAGAACCTTCTCCTTCATGTCGGCAAACATATCCACAACCTTGCGGTTGGCACCGCCGTGCTTCGGTCCCTTGAGGGAGCCGAGAGCCGCTGCCATCGCCGAGTAGGTATCCGTTCCCGAGGACGTCACCACATGGGTGGTAAACGTGGAATTGTTACCGCCGCCATGCTCCGCGTGAAGGATCAGCGCGGCGTCCAGGACCTTCGCTTCCAGCTCCGTGTAGCGGCTGTCCGCCCGGAGCATGTGCAGGATATTTTCCGCCATGGAAAGGCCCTGCTTCGGCTTGTGGATGATCAGGTCGCCGGACTTACTGTAATACTGTCTCGCCATATACCCGTACACCGAGATCATCGGAAACATCGAGATGAGCTGCAGGCACTGCCTGAGCACATTCGGAAGGGATGTGTCATCCGCGTTCGTGTCGTAGGAATACAGCGTGAGCACGCATTTTGCCAGCATGTTCATCATATCCGGGCTCGGCTTTTTCATAATGACGTCGCGGACAAAACTCGATGGCAGGGAGCGGTATTTCGCCAGCACCTTGCAAAATCCGTCAAGCTCGGCCTTCTTCGGCAGCTGTCCGAACAGGAGCAGATACACTACCTCTTCAAACCCGAACCGGCCGTCGGCCTTCGCGCCCTTGATCAACTCTTCCACATTGTATCCGCGGTAAAACAACGTGCCTTCGCAGGGCACGTTCTCCCCTTCCACCGTCTTGGTTGCCCGAATCTCCGAAATCTCCGTAAGTCCTGTCAGCACGCCCTTTCCGTTTAAGTCGCGCAGTCCCCTCTTCACATCGTAGCGCTCGTACAGCGCCGGATCGATGTTGCTGTTGCTTTCACACAGTTCCGCATACGCCGTGATCTCTTTGGTTATCGCTGAATAATCGATTTTCTTTCCTGCCACAGGGCACCTCCTCCACCTTTTCTCTCCGTACCAAAGCACTTTCTTTCCGTCCCCAAACCTGTAATCGGACAAAATGTTATATGTAACTATGATACAATAAAAAAAGGACCGCTGTCAATTGCAAATCCCCCGGCTGAGCCAAGCGGCCCGCGACACCGCTGGTAGAAAGCCGTCTGCAAACGAATTGCCTCGCGGGCGAGCTTCGAAATCTCCCGCTGCGGCAATTGTTTGCAAACGGTTATGATCCGACAGTTGGAAACCGCGGGCCGCTCCATGCCGGGGCGGGGTTGCAATTGACAATTACAACACGGGATGGTACAATGTCCGCGTTGCAAAATGCACCTGTGGTGGAATTGGCAGACACGCTGGATTTAGGTTCCAGTCCGCGAGGGTGCAGGTTCAAGTCCTGTCAGGTGCAGAAATGAACGAATCCCTCCCGGGAGTCCCGGGAGGGATTCGTTTTTTACGGGTCGCGGTTCAGCTGGCCCCGGAGGGTCTAAGTCATCGCAGATAATATCCCATCATTGCACGCTTGCGTGCAATGTCCGCGAACCGCGGAGCTTGCGAAGCAAGCCTTCCTTGCCGCGGTTCTGCGATCTTCCGAAGTTTCTAAGTCATCGCAGATGACTTAGAAGTGACCGCCGCCACCGCTGTGGGAATGGCCGCCGCTGGAGGTATGGATACTGCTTCCGCCGCCTCCGCCGCTGCGGGTCTCTGTCGGGATCGCCGTGCGGGTGGTGTTGGAATACATGAACATATCCTGGGAGCGCGTCAGATAGAAGCTGCTCTGGTCGATGTACTCAGTAGCTTCCGTGCGCTTGATCGCCGTGTTCATGCTGTTTCTCAGCTTGCTCGCATAGCCCTTGCCGAACAGAAGCGCAATACCGGACTCAATGAGAGCAAGGATTGTGAACTTCTTGCCGGACATGGGCTGTTTCGGCTTTTTGTACGGGTTGTCGTAACTGTAGGGTTCGCCCGTCTCCGCCTGCTCAAGGAAGATTTCTACTATATCAAGCGTCTCATCAAACGCTTTATAGTAGTTACCGCTCTTCAGATTACTGAGAAATCCGGTATTGTTTTCCATGTACTCGAAGAAATAATTATCGAAGATTTTCGAACCCTTATCACAGCCGTTAAACCAATAGTCACGACCATCCTCGTCATCACACATATTGAGAAAGATCAGAAGGCCGTCATTACCGAAATGGTACTTGCTGTTGATTCCGGTGTCATAGTAATCGTCCGTATATACCATCAGAGAATCATACGGAAGATTTTCAATGTTTACGATGCGGATGACCACATCAAACTCATATTCCTGACGAATCTTCTTAATCCGCGCCTCGAGCTTCTCAATCTGTGCATCATCCAGAATTTCTTCCCCGTTTTCCTGGAAGACACGGGTCGCATCGGAACTGCTCTCATCGGCGTAAGCGCCGGTAAGCGCAAACATCATGACTGCTGTCAGGCACAGCAGGAGGATCCAAAGTCGTTTTCTCATAAAATCCACCCCCCTAACAGCATCGTGATCAAGAGAAGCACTGCAACGATGATTCCCGCACGAATGAACATGTACTTTTTGTATTTGCCCTCATCCACCGGAAGGGTACCGACCAGTTTGCCGGTCTGTCCGTTCATGGCAAATGTGTATACCTGATTGTTGTAGCGCGTCGTCAGAAGCCACACGGGGAACATCGCATATTTGATGACACCCTCGTGAGCCTGTACGCTGCGGGACTTCGGCGTGATGGAGGTATATCCGCTCACGGTTTTTTGGAACGCGGAAACCGTGCTGTTGACAACGCGCTCGTTGGCGCGGGGCAGACTGTTCTTCACATCGACGTCCGGTTTGTTGGCAACATAGCCCGACAGGTACGCCTGGTTAAAGGGAACCATGCCGGAGTAGTCAAAGGGCTCGATCGCGTCCATAAATGCGTCGTCCATGCGCACGGAGCCGTCCACCGGAACCTTCTCGAACCGGAGCGTTCCGCTTCTCTGAAGAAGATAGTGGTCGATCTTCGTGTAGTCGTACATGGAATCACGCCATTTGGTGACCGTGGTGGCATCAAAGGTCATGTCCGCACTGGTCTGGCAGTCGAACAGCCAAAACGGCACATAAATGCCGGTGATTTCATCCATATGATTCGCTTCCGAGAAGCGATCGGGAAGGAGCTTCTTTCCCTCGTAAAACTTCAGAAGGGCTGCCTTGGCATCCTCCTTCGTAAGGCGGAACGGAATGATATAGTCCGGCTTGATCATACCCGTAACCTGCGGCTGCATGATGGCCACGTTGTCGCAGTACGGGCAACGGCTTGCCGCTACAGTTCCGTCGACGACAATCTCGCCGCCGCAGGAAGGGAAGGTATAGGATACCATCTCGGTGATCATCTCGCTGACATTGTAATCATTCCAGTTGATGTAATCTGTCTGGGTCTGCGCATCCTGCTCGGACTGCTGTGCTGCCTGCAAGGTCTGCAGATTGTAAGTGTTATCGCAGTTCGTACATTTCCAGATCTGGCCTTCCGGATACCACACAAGAGGCGAACCGCAGCACAGGCATTTGTAGCCCTGAACGTTGTCCATAGTTTCCTCCAGATAATCTAGTTTTGTTCGGCATTTCCGATGGTAATACGAAAAATGCCCGGGCAGCAAAACTCCCCGTCGGCAAACATCTGCGGAAGCACCGGGAGTACCGACGCTTCCGCAGACCGATTGTACATTTCAATCCCCGGCCTTCACTCTCCTCACGGAGCGGTTAAAACCGGATATTACGCGCTGCTGCGCTTTTGTTCGAACCGATCAGCCGAAGAACGGCTTACCGCAGTTCGGACAGAACTTCGGAGGATTCGAAGGATCCGGAGCCGGAGCGCCGCAGTTTGCACACTTCGCTGCCTCAGGCTTCTTGTTGCCGCACTGCGGGCAGAATGCGAAGTTTCCGTTCACGGTGTTACCGCAGTTGGAGCAGGTCCAGCTGCCGGCCGGAGCAGGCTTCTTGGTTCCGCACTGAGGGCAGAAACCGAACTGCTCGTCAACCTTGTTGCCGCAGTTCGCGCAGGTCCAGGTAGCTGCCGGAGCTGCTGCCTTCTGCTGCTGGCTCAGGTTGTTGAGAGCTGCAAGATCGGATCCGCCGCCCATACCGTTGATCATACCGACGCCTGCGATACCTGCAACGGCACCGTTGGCATTGTTCGCTGCATCCACCATAGCGGTGTTCGTAGCCTCAACGCGGGAAGCGATCGCGATGTTGGGATCCATGTACATAGCTGTCTTCTGAGCAGCCTTGATCATTGCTGCATCTTCAGGCGTAAGGGTGATCGGGTTCATAGCGACATTGACAACCGCAAGACCTCTCATCTCGCCCCACTTCTTCGAAAGAACTTCGTTCATCGCATCGGACAGTTCCTCAGCATGAGCCGGGATGTCGCTCGGACGCATCTGAAGCGCGGACAGTTTAGCAAGAGCCGGCTGAAGTGCGCTTACGAACTCGGTCTTAAGCTGCGTATCAATCTCCGAACGCTTGAACTCGAACGGAACGTTTGCGCAGACGTTCGTGTAGAACAGAAGCGGGTCTGCGATACGGTAGGAATACACGCCGTTCAGGCGAAGGTCAACGTCGATGTCAAGGTTGACACGGCTGTCGCATACGCGGAACGGGATCGGGTTGTTCGTACCGAACTTGTTGTCCATCAATTCCTTGGTGTTGAAATAATAAACTCTCTGATCCTTGCCGGTATCACCGCCAAACGTGAAACGCTTGCCGATCTGCTTGAAAGTGTTCAGAATGCCCTTGCCGAGGCCGCCGTAGAAAATACTGGGCTCGCTCGAAGTATCATAGATGAACTCACCGGGCTCCGCACAAACCTCGACGATCTTACCCTGCTCCACGATGATCATACACTGACCATCGGCAACAGCGATCTTAGAACCGTTCGAGATAATGTTGTCCGATCCCTTCGTGTTGGAGCTGCGGCCGCCAACGACCTTCTCGCCCTTTTTCATCAACACGTCGAAAGGCATCGCCTCGCAATAGAAAAATTCCTTCCACTGATCTGCCAAAACGCCGCCGGCAGAACCAACGAGTGCACTGATAAGTCCCATACTCTTTTTCTCCTTTATCTTTAATCGCACACGATTTGCATGCGTCAAATGTAACAAAATGTAAATACAAGTTACATTCCAATGCCTATAATACCACAATCATCCGCAAAATGCACTAACATTTTCAGATTTTTTCTCATTTTTTTCGCACAATGCAAAACTGCGGGCAAACTGCATTTCCCGTATAATGAAAAAGCGTCCCCGGGAACTCTCCCGAAGACGTCTTCCGACTCTGGGCCAGCTGGATTCGAACCAGCGGATGCAGGGATCAAAACCCTGTGCCTTACCGCTTGGCGATGGCCCATCATATAACAAAAAGCCCGTCGGTCTCCCGATAGGCTTCCGCAGGGTGGATATTGGGATTCGAACCCAAGACCTCCAGAGCCACAATCTGGCGCGCTAACCAACTGCGCTATACCCACCATATAAACATATTTTCCTTACCGGTAATGTGCCAGAAGGGATTCGAACCCCCGACACACGGCTTAGAAGGCCGTTGCTCTATCCAGCTGAGCTACTGGCACACCCAGACATAAACATACGAGCAGTGATCGCACCGCTC
>JAGCVY010000059.1 GCA_017962105.1 Lachnospiraceae bacterium | reverse complement strand
CTCCTTCGCAAGCATCTGCTCCTTGATCTCCTTGGAAATGACCGCCTGAAAATCCCTCACGATCGTGGGGAAGGGATGCGGTCCCATGACCGATCCGAGGCAGTAATGCGTATCGGCAATCCGCGACGTCCACTCGCGCATCGCCTCCGAAACCGCGTCCTTCAGTGTCGCCGTTCCGGTCTTCACGGGCACCACCGTCGCACCCAGAAGCCGCATGCGGTACACGTTCAGAGCCTGCCGGATCGTGTCCTCCTCGCCCATGAACACCACGCACTCCATGCCGAACAGCGCCGCTGCCGTGGCGGTTGCCACGCCGTGCTGGCCTGCGCCGGTCTCCGCGATCAGGCGGGTCTTGCCCATCTTCTTCGCAAGGAGGGCCTGTCCGAGCACGTTGTTGATCTTGTGTGCGCCGGTATGGTTGAGATCCTCTCTCTTTAGGTAGATCTTCGCTCCGCCCAGGTCCTTGCTCATCTTCTCCGCGTAGTAGAGGCGGGACGGTCTGCCCGCGTACTCGGTGAAGAGTTCCGTCAGCTCCCGGTTGAACTCCGGATCGTTTTTGTAGTGGTTGTACGCCGCCTCCAGCTCATTCACGGCGTTCATCAAGGTTTCCGGAATGTACTGTCCGCCGTGTATTCCGAATCGTCCGTTAGGATTACTCATCGCTCTGTCCTCACTTTTTCTATATCCTGCCCTCTTCCATCTCGTTCTGCCGCCGTTGCCGCCGTTACTTTCCGGCGGACCGCACCTGTCTGCAGAATTCCGCCATCTTCGCGGCGTCCTTCACGCCGTCCGTCTCGATGCCGGAGCTGACATCCACCGCTTGGGGGTGCAGCATCCGCACGGCCTCCGCAACATTTTCCGGGGAAAGGCCTCCGGCCAGAAAAAACGGCCTCGGAAAATGCCTTAGCATCTCCCAGTTAAGCACCATCCCCGTGCCTGCTCCCGAATCGAGAAGCACCATGTCCGCGGTGCTTTCGAGGGCCTCCTGCAAAACCTTCCGCGCGGTTTCGGTTACAGCGCCGGTTTTCAGCTCCGCTGTCCCGCCTGTCCCCAGCCGGAACGCCGTGATGACCGGCCGGTCCGTAAGCTGCCGAAGTTTTCGTATGTAGTCTTCATCCTCCGAGCCGTGCAGCTGTGCGATATCGATCACGCCGTCGGCGAGAAGCTGCGCCACATTTTCCGGCGTCTCGTCGACGAACACGCCCACCGCCCGGATCCCGGGATCAAGCTCCTGCCGAAGCGCTTTCGCCGTCTCCGGGGTGACGTACCGTCTGCTTTTCTCCGCAAACACAAACCCGATGTAGTCCGGCTGAAGCTCGTTGGCTGCCGCAATATCCTGCGGGCGGGTAAGCCCGCACAATTTTATCTGTGTCATATCCGTTCCCCGTAAAGCCTGCTCTGTCAGATCCATTCTCCGCGCAGCTCCGCAAGCTTTGCGCGGATGTCCGGCGCCCGCATCAGGGACTCGCCCACCAGAACCGCATCGACTCCCGCCTCGCGAAGCGCTGCCACGTCCTCCGCGGTGCGCACCCCGCTCTCCGCCACGAAGAGGGTTCCCTCGGGAACCAGACTGCGAAGCCTCCGGCTGTTTCCGGTGTCCACCGTAAAGTCCTTGAGGTTTCGGTTGTTCACGCCGATAATCCCGGCGCCTGCCCTAAGAGCAATCTCAATCTCCTGCTCGTCATGGGCTTCCGTGAGAGCCGATAGCCCCAGCGAGCCGCATATTCTAAGATACTCCCGAATCTCCGCCTCGTCAAGGAGCGAGACGATCAGAAGGACCGCCGACGCCCCGAGAAGCTTCGCCTCGTAGATCATGTAGGGATCAACCGTAAAATCCTTCCGAAGACACGGGATCCTGACCTCCTCGGCAATCTCGCGAAGATACTCCTCGCTCCCCAGAAACCACGCGGGCTCCGTCAGCACCGAGATGGCGTCCGCACCGGCCGCCTCGTACTCCCTCGCGATGTGCAGATACGGAAAATGCTCCGCAATCACGCCCTTGGAGGGTGACGCTTTCTTGCACTCGCAGATAAAGGAAATGTTTGTTCCCGAAAGTGCCTGTTCAAAGCGTCCCGGGTGCTTCGGCAGGCTCTCCGCCATACGCCGCAGATCCGCCTCCGGCAGCCGTTCCTTCGCCTGCGCAACCCTCTCCCTTGCATACTCCGCGATCCGGTCGAGAATGGTTCCTGTTCCGGTTTTGTTTGTCAATTCACTCATCTTGTTTTCTCATCCTTGATTCATCACTGTTCCGGCCTGTGGTGTCATTCCGCCTGCCGGCTCCGGTCCCGCAGCTTTCTCCGATTACTCCGGACGGTTGCTGACCTCGATGACCTTCGCAAGGGTCTCCGCTGCCTTGCCAGAATCAATCAGCTCTGCAGCAAGCTTCACGCCCTCCGCAAAGCTGTCCGCCTTGCCCGCGATGTAGAGGGAAGCACCGGCGTTTAAGAGCACCGCGTTTCTCTTGTGACCCTTCTGACCGGCGAGAATGTCGCGGGTGATCTGGGCATTTTCCGCGGGCGTGCCGCCCTTGAGGTCTGCCTTCGTGCAGCGCTCGAAGCCGAAGTCCTCGGGCGTGATCACGGTGCTTCTGAACCATCCGTCGCGGATCTCGCAGATCTTGGTCGGGGCGCTCAGGGAAATCTCATCCAGCTTATCCATTCCGTAGACAACCATGCCGCGCTTGATCCCGAGATTTACCAGAACCTGTGCAAGGGGCTCCACCAGATACTCGTCGTAAACGCCGAGAAGCTGCATCGTCGGGTGTCCGGGGTTCGTGAGCGGTCCTAAGATATTGAACACCGTGCGGAAGCCAAGCTCCTTGCGAATCGGTCCGACATACTTCATGGAGCTGTGATACTTCTGGGCGAAGAAGAAGCACATGCCGGCTTCCTTCAGAAGCTCCACACAGCGCTCCGGGCTCTGCTGGATGTTGACGCCGAGGGCCTCCAGGCAGTCCGCCGTGCCGCTCAGGGACGAAGCCGCGCGGTTGCCGTGCTTTGCAACCTTCACGCCGCCTGCCGCTGCCACAAGGGCCGCCGTTGTGGAGATGTTGAAGCTCTGGGCGTTGTCTCCGCCGGTGCCGACGATCTCAAACACGTCCATTCCGGTCTCCACCTGCGTCGCGTGGTCGCGCATGGCCGCCGCGCAGCCCGCGATCTCATCGGTGGTCTCCGCCCGCGCGCTCTTGGTGGACAGCGCCGCAAGGAACGCCGCATTCTGGGTGGGCGTCGTCTCGCCGCTCATAATCTCGTTCATTACGGTGTAGGCCTCATCGTAGGTGAGGTCTCCTTTGTTTACGATTTTTACAATTGCTTCCTTGATCATGGTTTTGTTCTCCTTTAGTGGTTTTTGTTCGTAAAATGTCTACAGTTTCAGGAAATTCCGAAGCATCCGCTCGCCGTCCGGCGTGAGGATCGACTCGGGATGGAACTGCACGCCGTAGATGGGATATTCGCGGTGCTCCACCGCCATCACCTCACCGTCCTCCGTGACCGCGGTGACCGTAAGCTCCTCAGGGATGGTCGCGGCATCTGCTGCCAGGGAGTGGTACCGGGCCACCGGCGCCTCCGCGGGACAGCCGCGGAACAGCGTGCTCTTTGTGTCAAGCTTTGCAACCGACTGCTTGCCGTGCATCAGCTGCTTTGCGTAGGTAACCGTCGCGCCGAAGGCTGCACAGATTGCCTGATGCCCGAGGCACACACCCAGCAGAGGGATTGTCTTTCCGAGGGTCCGCGCCGCCTCAATGATGATCCCGGCGTCCTCCGGCCGGCCCGGCCCCGGAGAAATGATGATGTGGCTCGGGGCAAGCTCCGCGATCTCCTCGACCTTCATCTCGTCGTTGCGGATCACCCGGATGTCGGGGTTGATCATGCCGATCAATTGATACAGGTTGTAGGAAAAGCTGTCGTAGTTGTCAATCAGTAAGATCATTCGTCCACCTCCTGCGCCTGCTGCAGCGCCCGCAACGAAGCCATCGCTTTGTTGCGGCACTCCTCATATTCCTTCTCCGGCACGGAGTCGGCGACGATGCCCGCGCCGCTTCGCACGAAGACTTTGCCGTTCTTCTTGTAGGCAATCCGAATTGCGATGCAGGTGTCCATGTTGCCGGTAAAATCAATGTAACCGATGGCCCCGCCGTAAATCCCGCGCTTGTTGTTCTCCAGTTCTGCGATACGCTGGCAGGCCCGGATTTTCGGCGCTCCGGAGAGCGTTCCGGCCGGAAGCACCGCCTCGATCGCGTCGAGTGCATCGCAGTCGTCGCGGATGGTTCCACGCACCGTCGAGCCGATGTGCATCACGTGGGAGAACCGCTCGATCTGGTGGTATTTTTCGACGCGCACCGTGCCGAACTTGCTGATCTTGCCGAGATCGTTGCGCCCGAGGTCCACGAGCATGTTGTGCTCCGCAAGCTCCTTCTCATCCCGGAGAAGCTCTCCTTCGAGCATCGCATCCTCCGACATCGTCTTGCCCCTCGGCCTTGTCCCTGCGAGAGGGAAGGTGTGCAGCACGCCGTCCTCCAGCTTTACGAGAGTCTCCGGCGAAGCGCCCGCAACCTCCACGTCCGTGCCCGACAGGTAGAACATGTAGGGCGACGGGTTGATGGTGCGAAGCACGCGGTACGTGTTCAACAGGCTTCCGGAAAATGGTGCGCTCAACCGGTTGGAAAGCACGATCTGGAACATGTCTCCCTCGCGGATGTACTCCTTGGCTTTCTCCACCATTCCGCAGTACTCCTCGCGGCTGAACAGCTCGGTGATCTCTCCCGTGAGTTTCCCTGCGGGCTCCGGTTTCTTCTCGCCGTGGCGGAGAAGCTCGGCCATTCTTGCAAGCTCCGCCTCGGCCTCGCGGTAACCCTTCTCCACATCCGACAGGCTTGCGCAGACGATCAGGATGATCTTCTGCTTCACGTGGTCGAATGCGATCACCTTGTCAAAAAGCATCACATCGACATCGCGGAAGTCCTCGGTGTCCGGCGCTTCTCTCCGCACCGCCGGCTCGCTGTACCCGAGATAATCGTAGGACCAGTATCCCATCAGGCCGCCGGCGAAGGGCGGAAGTTCCGGGAAGCGCGGACTCTTGAACTCCTCGAGGATTTTCCGAAGATAGTCCGAAGGGTCGTCGGTGGTGATCACGGTGTCGCCGTCCCGCAGCTCTCCTTTTACGCAGGAGATGGACCGCTTCGGCTCGAACCCGAGGAACGTGTAGCGTCCCCAGGTCTCATCGGCCCTCGCGGACTCCAGCAGGAAGCAGTGGTCCGACACAGTCTTGAGCGTCCGAAGCGCCTCGATCGGCGTCGTAAAATCAGCCAGCAGTTCGCAGCTTACCGGCGCCACCGTGTATCGGCCCTCGGCCGCCAGCTCCTTCAGTGTTTCAAGCGATGGTGTGATGTGCATGTCTATACCTCCGTGTGTTTTTGCATAGCTCCAAACTCGCGAGCATAAAGAAAGTCCTTGACAGAAAATTTTCTGTCAAGGACGAATGATTAACTCTATTCGCGGTGCCACCTTGATTCACAGCTTGCGCTGTGCGCTCTGCAGGATACCATCATATCCCCGGCAAGTTACGCCTGCCTCACGTCGCAGAATACTCTGGAAAACCCATTTGACTGCGCCCTCAGCGGTCCATTTGACAAAGTGTTTCTTGCCTGACTCTCAGCAACGCAGGCTCTCTGTGAAGGCATCCATGCCGTTATCTCCGCTTCAACGGTTTAAAGTGTTCAATTGTTTTATTGGTGCGATTATAACAAGACATTGCGCCGGTGTCAACAGTTTTTTTCATCAGCCGGCAAATGTACCGTCACCGCCAGCCGTCCGCCCTCAAGCCGCAGATCCGCTTTGCCGCCCATCCGCTCCGCCAGCATCCGTACGATGGAGAGTCCGAGGCCGGTGCCGCGTCCGCCGTTTTCCACGGTGAAGAAGCGGTCGAAGAGCTGTCCGGCCATCACCGGGTCCAGCCCGGACGCCGAATTCTCAAAGGTCACATCCCCGTCCGCCGTAAGCGTGATCATCAGGTCACCATCGCTGTAACGGACAGCGTTGGTCAGGAGATTTCCGAACATCCGCGAGAGTTCCGCCTTGTTGACGGTACGCATCACGCGCTCCGCCGGCAGATTCACCTCCGGCGTGATCCCCCTCTCGGAAAGCAGCGGATACGCCCCGGCGATACTCTCGGTGAGCACGGTGTCCACGGCGGTCGGCACCGCCTCCCCCGCAGCCTCCGGCGCAACCAGCTTACTGTACTGCAGAAGCTCCTCCGCAAGCTCCTTCATTACCTCCGTCCGCTCGGAGAGCACGCGGATATACTGCGCCCGCTCCTCCGGGTCGTCGGTCTCCTGCAGAAGCGTCAGATACCCGCTGATGGCCGTGAGGGGCGTCCGGAGATCGTGGGACAGATTGGCCACCGCCCGGTTCAGCTCGGTCTCGCTTCTCTCGCACTGCAGCCGTATTTTCTGAAGTTCCAGCAGCTCCCGGTTCAATCCGTCCGCCAGACGGCACATGTCTCGGTCCCGCCCGGAGACGCCGATGGCGGTTCCCGACTGATCTTGTACCCGCTCGGAAAATGTGTCCGCAATCTCCCGCGCAGAGCGTTTCAGTTGTAATATCTTCCATGCCAGAAGCATAACGACCGCCGCCAGCACGAAGGAGACTGCATACCACATAGGCTTTCCTCAATCACAAAAGTTGTTACTCAGTTCAGATCCTTCCTGCGGAAATGATAGATTCCCAAAGCAAAGAACGCGACTGCCGCACTCAGGGAGCAAAGAATATACATCCACGGTTTCTCCGGTGCCGCCTGCAGCGCCGCCACTCCCATCAGTCCCTGTGGGAAGAAGTACGAGAGTGTCTTGACCCACGCAACGCCGCCACCCTCCATAGCGATCATAGATACCATTAGAAGGGCATACTGGAAGATAAAGCTGACCACGGCGCCTTTTGCACCCGGCAGGATCACCGCAAGTAACAGACTCAGGGCCGCGTTGCAGAGAAGTTCGCACAGGAGCACCGTCCAAACGATGATCAGAGGTTTCGCCGTAAGTTCGTCAAATCCCCCTTCGACGGCGCAGTTCACCGCAAGCAGTGCCGCAGAAAATGCCATGCCGATCAGGGTCACAACGATCCCGACAATCATCCAGGAAGTGTACACATGGCTGCGGAGATGCCCGACGATCAGTTTGTTCCGGATGGCGCCGTTGCCGAATTCGTGGCCGACGAACAGGATGATGATAAAACTGCACACCATCGGAAGGAACAGAAGAAGCCCCTGAAATCCGGCTTCCGTCCCCTTGAGCGGCTCATCCTCCCCGTCAAGGACAAAAGTAATCACAAGAAGTGCCATAAGGGAGATCATTCCGAGGCGGAACAGTCTGCTCCGAAGCATTCGGTTGTTGTCCGCATGTAACAGTTTACTCATGGCTCTCACCTCCCACCAGGGAAAGGAAGAACCCTTCCAGATTTTCGTCGTGCTCCGTGCACGAAAGGATTTCGCACCGGTCTTTCCAAAGGGCAAGCGCAAGCTCGGTAATATTGGGCTGCGCATACACATCCACGGTGTCCCCCGCCGTAACCGTGTATTCGATGCCCCGCCTCGTGAGCTCCCGGACAAGCGCCTCCGCGTCCGTCACCTTCAGGCTGACGCATTTGCGGCAAGCGTTCTGCAGCTCCTCGGCACTCATTTCCCGAACCATATGCCCGCGGTCCACGAACCCGTAATGGGTGGCGATCCGCGAAAGCTCGTCGAGAATGTGGCTCGAGATTAAGAAGGTGATGTTACGCTCCCGGTTCAGTTTCAAGATCAGCTCGCGAACCTCGACGATCCCCTGCGGGTCCAGACCGTTGATCGGCTCATCCAGAACCAGAAAATCCGGGTTTCCGCACAAAGCCACGGCAATCGCCAGTCGCTGCCGCATACCGAGTGAAAAATGCTCCGCCTTCTTCTTGTCGGTGTCCGCCAGCCCGACCAGCGCGAGAAGCTCGTCGATGCCGTCAAAGCTCGGCAGGCCGAGCACGCGGTACTGCTGCTGCAGGTTTTCCCTCGCCGTCATGTACGGGAACAGCGACGGCGTCTCCACAACCGCGCCCATCCGCTGCCGCATCAGATTGATCTTCGCGTCCTTGTTTTCGGTATTCCACAATGTAAAAGACCCTTCTGTCGGGAACTGCAGTCCGCAGACCAGACGGATGAGTGTCGTCTTGCCGGCGCCGTTTCGCCCGACAAAACCGTAAATTGCTCCCTTCGGAACATGCATACTCAGGTCCTGAAGCGCCGTAAAATGGTTATACCGCTTCGTCAGTCCCCGGGTTTCCAACACATAATCCATGAAGTTTCCTCCTTTTCCCTGACGGATCGCCGGCTGCCTCGTCTTCCGTTTTCGGAAAATGCTGCCTCGGCGTTCCCCGTTCTGAAGGAATCATATCTCAAGACGGTTAAGAGAACGGTTAAGGAAAACAGGAAAAAAAGTTAATTTTCTTCCTGCCCCTGCGCCAGCCGGTACCCGATGCCCCACACGGCCTCGATGCAGTCCCTGCCGGTGACCGTCCGCAGTTTCTTTCGCAGGTTGTGAATGTGGATCTTCAGAGAGTCCTCGGTGCAGTCCGGCGTGTCGTGGCTGATGCAGTCGAGGATTGTCAGCTTTGCCACCACCTGATCGGGGCGGCGCAGCAACAGCTTGAGGATTGCCGCCTCCGTGCGGGTCAGTTTCCCGCTCTGTCCGTTGCAGGTCACCGTCCGGGTGTCCGCGTGGAGCGCATAGTCTTCATAGGCGTACACCGCCGATTCCCCCGTGGCCTCATGCCCGCGGAGCTGTACCGTGATGCGGGCCAGCAGCTCGTGAAGATCGAAGGGCTTTGTGACATAGTCCGCCGCTCCGCCCAAGAGCATCGAAACCTTATCATCCGCGGTTGCCTTCGCGCTCACGACGATCACCGGAACCTTCGTTAATTTCGGCAGAAGCTCCTCCCCGGAGAGTCCGGGCAGTCCGAGGTCGAGAAGCACCAGATCCGGTTGGACCCTTGAGAGCACCAGCAAAGCCTCGGTCCCGGAGTATGCCTGCACAACGGAAAAGCCCCGCTTGGTCAGGGCCGTGCGGAGCATTTCGCTGATTGCAGCATCGTCATCGATGATGAGTATAGTTGCCATTATTTAACCTTTCATCACGCCTCTTCGTTTGTCTCCTCGGAGGACTCTGCCACAGGCTCCGCCTCTTCGGCTGCGGGAGCCGCATTTTCCGAGGTCTCCTCCGCCTTCTTCGGGAAGCGGATGGTGATCTTCGTCCCCATGCCGAGCTCACTGTCAAGCTGCACCGTCGCGCCGTGGAAGGCTGCGCCGTGCTTGACGATGGAAAGGCCGAGGCCCGTTCCGCCGATCTCCTTCGAGTGGCTCTTGTCCACACGGTAGAAGCGCTCGAAGACGCGGGGCAGTTCGGCGCGCGGGATACCGATGCCGTTGTCGTGCACGATCAGGATGGCGTCGTTGCCTTCCTCCTCCACCGTGATCTGCACGCGGCCGTTCTCGTTATTGTATTTGATGGCATTGTCGATCAGGTTGTAGACCATCTCGCCGATGATCTGCGGCGAGCCCGTCACCACCTCGTGGGTTCCCGACAGGAACACGCTGACATGCTTTGCCGCTGCCGCGTCGGACAGGACAGACATCATTTCCTGGGAAACCTTGTAGAGATCCACCGGCTCGCTCGAGAGGATCGACTCATCCTTCTCATCCAGCTGGGAAAGTTTGAGGATGTCGCCGACGAGGGTGATCAGACGCTGCGCCTCGTCGTGGATCTTGTTCGCAAAGCGGGTCACGTCCTTCTGCTCCACCATTCCCGCGCCGAGGATCTCGGCATAACCGGAGATCGACGTGAGCGGTGTCTTCAACTCATGCGACACGTTGGCCGTGAACTCGCGGCGCATCGTGTCCTGCTTCTTGTGCTCCTCCTTGAGCTCGTTCATCTGCTCAAAGAGCTGACGGTTCTGAGCCTGGATACGCTTCACAAGCGGCTGCAGCTCAGGGTATGCATCACGCATCTCGGGGTTGGCGGGATCGATCGCATCGATGGGCTCCGTGATCTTGCGGCTGATGCGCACGGCGATCAATGCGGAAAATACGAGCACCAACACAAGTATGATCGTCATGGGATAGATCAGACGGACCGCCAGCTGCCCCGGCGTAAAGCACTCCTGCGAAACACGGAGCACGCGACCGTCGGCCAGCTTCACGGCATAGTTAAATGTGGTCCTCTTCAGAGTGTCGGAGTAACGCTTGCTCTCGCCCCTGCCATTGGCGAAGGCATCCTTCACCTCCTCGCGGTCCGCATGATTTTCCAGGGAGGCCGCAACCTCCTGGCTGTCGTAATCGACGCTGCCGTCGGGCTTGATCACCGTCACACGAAGCCGGATATCCGCCGTGGATTGCGCCGTCTTCAGCACATCCGTTCCCGACGTCTCAATGAGTCCGCTCAGATACTCCGCCTGCTCACGGAACTCCTTCTCCTGCTCCGAGCTGACGTAGCGGTATTCGATGAACAGCGTGACTAAAGTGGTGATGATAAACACCGCCACCGCCACGATGAATACATTTTGCAACACCTTAACTTTCATACATTTCCCCTGCCTTCTCCCGTGCTATATGTAACAACCGTCACACACTGACGTCCGAGGTGCGGATTGCATAAACCGAACGGAGAACGGATGCAACCGCCACGATCCGGACTTCCTGCTCCGGCGCATAGATATCAATGCTGAATTTGTTTGTGAGCGACCATGTCTCACGCCCGATCACCGCGAGAATTTTCCCCTCCGAATCGAATATCTCGCAGTTCCGAACGGTGCCTTCCGTACTGATCCTCCACCCTGGCGGACTCACGACAAAGTTCCTTCCCTCGGAGTAAAACTCCATCCAGACGCCCTCCGCCGGCTTTATGAAAAACCGGCTGTCCAGGGAAAACAACTGCCGCTCGTAATGCGCAACCGGCCCGCTGTGCTCCGTGTCGTAGATATCCGTCTTATGGCGGATGGTGAACATCGAACTTTTGATCCAATACACCACGTTGTTAGTCTCGTCAACGACCTGCCTCGACTCCATCAGAAGCCGACGTGCCGGGTTTCCGTACCGCGACACGGTCTCCGCGTCAACCGGCTCATACAGTTCATGAAATCTGTTCGTTCCGAAAAGCCCCATTCTCTTCTCCTCAGGTTATCCGATACCCGACGCCGCGCACGGTCTCAATGTGCATTCCGGCCTTGCCGAGCTTGCTGCGCAGCGTACGGATGTGCACGTCCACCGTGCGGTTCTCCCCGTCAAAATCATATCCCCAGATCGTGTTCAGCATACGGTCTCTGGAAAGCACGATACCTCTGTTTTCCAGAAGCATCCGTAAAATGTCAAACTCCTTCTTTGTGAGTGTAACCGGCTCCCCGTCCACGCTCACCTGATGCTTCTCGGGGCACACATACAGCTCATCCAGCACGTACTCCGTCTCATCGCCGGTGTCCTCGGCCCGCCGCAGCAGCGCCTTCACACGGGCAAGCATCTCCATCATTCCGAAGGGCTTCGGGAGATAGTCATCCGCCCCCGTCTCAAGACCGATTACCTTGTCGTACTCACTGCCCTTGGCTGTCAGCATCATCACCGGCAGCTTCTTTGTGGCCGGATTGGCCCGCAGCCGCTTCAGGATGGAAAGCCCGTCCTCCTCCGGCAGCATGATGTCCAAAAGCACCAGCCTGGGCAGCTGCGCAGTGCACGCCCGGTCAAACTCGGACGGCTTCTCAAACCCTTCGGCCTCAAGCCCCGACTGCCGCAGCGTATAGATCACCAATTCACGGATGTTCGCATCGTCTTCCACCAGATAGATCAAGCCGCGACACCTCCTTTGCCAAACGTTAAGGACGAACCGGAAGCATGTTGCGCTCGCACCATGCGCCGCAACCTTCTGATTGTCTTTCCATTATCGCACAAGATTGCCCGTTTTACAAGACTTTACGGGCATTCCGCCGCGCTTTTGCGCGATCCGCCGACAGCTCTTCGACCCGGTGCCTCAGCTTTCATTTTCCGACAAGACGGTCGATGTCCTTCTCCGCGGCGTCCGGGTACAGTTTCCGAACATGCGTGACGATCCGCTCCCGCGACACGGCCGGATCCTCCGAGTACGCCGCCGTCACCGCCTCGTAGCCCCAGATTGCCTCCGGCGGAAGCGGGATGGACACCGCCATTCCGTACTCCTCGCCGCGCTTGTTCTCGCGCCACTCCCACGGGTCCTCCCTGCGGCTTCCCGTCCACCAGTACCGCGTCGAGGTGTGTTCCTCCACGGAAAATCCTTCCACCTCATTGCGGAACAGCGGAACAAATCCGATCTTATCGATCCACGTCACAAGCTCCTGCCACGTGCGGATCCGCCCCGGGTCGTTCCAGGCGAGTCCGCGCATGATCCATTGTCCGTCTTCTACGTGCGACATTGAATTATCCTTTCCGTATGTGATCCGTCGGCCTCTCTTCGTTCGCAGCTTCCTTCCGGCTCCTTCGGCGGGCATCTCTGTCTGCCCGGGTCACTCGAACTCGTACTCGCGCACCTCGCAGTTTTTAATCCCGAAGGCCGCGTACTCATCGTTGGTCATCTCGAAGAAGTACGAGTTCACGACCCTCGCGATGCCGTTGTGCGCCACCAGAATGTATGTCCGCTCGGGCTGCGCCTTCAGCTCGTCCAGCAGGTTGTAGACGCGCTGCGCAAGATGCAGCATCGACTCGCCGCCCTCGTAGCGGCACGCGAACTGTTTCTTCGACTCGCGGAACTCCGCGCCGTCCCGGGCGGTGGATTCGTATTTGCCGAAGTTCTGCTCGAAGAGCCGCGGCTCCTCGCGGGCCGGAATGCCGGTCACCTCGGCGATGCGCATGGCCGTGTCCCTCGCCCTCGACAGCGGCGAGTACAGGATACAGTCGGCCTTGATTCCCATGGCGCGGACCTTCTCCGCGACCTCTCTCGCCTGCTCCCGCCCCTTCGCGGTCAGCGGGCTGTCGGTGGCACCGCAGATCTTATTTTCCGAATTCCACACGGTCTCGCCGTGCCGCACAAAATAGACTTTTGCCCTGGCAGAATTCCCGTTCCGACGTGTCTCCCGCTCATCCCGCAGGATCGCGTACACCGCGATATCGATCAGCCCCTGATTGTTGCGGCTCGCCTTGCGCATGACACCTTCCTTGCGCATCCCGACCTTCTCCATCACCTTGCCCGAGTTCGGATTGTTGATGTCATGCGCGGCCTCGATCCGGTTGACTCCAACCTCGGTGAACAGGAAATCGATCACTGCGTTCAGTGCCTCGACCACGATCCCCTTGCCCCACCAAGCATACCCGAGCGCGTACGTCACCTCCACGGTCTCCGTCCGCTCCTTCACCACCGGCGCCGCGATCGTGCCGATCACCTCGTCCGATGTCCGCTCGACGATTGCCCAGCAGTACCGCGACGGGCTCTCGTACCGCTCCTCGAACGTCTTAAGAAGCTCCACCGTATCGTCGATGGACGTATGAAGCTCCCACGTCAGAAAATGATTGACTCTGCCGTCGGAGTTCAGGTTTCGATACATGTCCTCCGCGTCCGCGGCAGTGAACCGCCGCAACAGCAATCGTCTGGTTGTTATCTCTTTTGTTCCGCAATGGTTCATCCGTATAGTCCCCGTTTTTTGTTTTTTCAACGTCACTCTGCGTATTCCGCGGCGTCACTCCGTATATTTCGCGCTGCTTCCGTTACAACTGCCTCTCGTATTCCGGGCAGCTGACCTCGCAGATATCCTCGATCGGAATTACCTCCCCGCTCTCCAAAAGGATCGTATGTTGCGGCGCATCATGCTTTTTGATCCGGCCGGTCACGGTCTCGTCTTTCAGCGTCGGTCTGTCACGCAGCCGCGTCTATACTTAACACGCTTTTATTTTCCGAAGCGGTCACGCCTTGTGGCCGCCGATCTGTTCATTCCGGTCCATCGCCGTGGCACCGTCCTTCATGTTCATGCCGCGCACGATGGCATTTTTCCCGTACTTGTCGCGGATATTCAGCAGCGCCTTCTGCACCTTCTGCTCCTTCGCGAGCTCCGCCTGCTCCTCGGCACGTTTCCGGTCGCGCTCCTCGTAATCAACCAGGAAGCTCATCTGCTCGTACTCCGGCTCCCCGTCGTCCAGCTCCTCCTGTGTCAGCAAATGCATCACCGCAATGCCGAACCGGCGCACCAAAAGAGTGGGATCCACAATGCGGTCGTAGATCTCCGTCGCCGCCTCGACGATTTTCCGCGTGGAAGCTGTGTGTCCGTCGAGATTGTGGGAGCCGTGCACGCCCTTCGGCACCTTACGCCCGTACCAGTCCGTCGCGACCTCGCCGCGGTATTGTTCGCCACGCTCGCCCTTTAAATTGTCCACGTCATACGTTACGTCCAGCACCACCTGGTCCGTGAACAGGCCCTTGCGGACGAGGTCCATCGAGAGCTGGTCCGCCATCTCCTGCACGACAAGCCGCCCCTTGTCCGCCGGGTACGGCCCGGAGAGCACCTGCCCCTGGCTGAGGCTCTTGGTCTCCGGCGTGTAGGCTTTGCAGTCCGCGATCTCCGTCGGTTCCCAGCCCCAGGCGTGGTCGATCAGAAGCTCCGCATTCACGCCGAAGAGGCGGTACAAAAGGTCCTCGCTGTGGACCGCGCCGTCCGCCCCTTCCGAGCAGCGCGCCACATCGCCCATGGTGTACATGCCGTACTGCTCGAGCTTGCGGGCGATGCCGCGCCCGACGCGCCAGAAGTCCGTGAGCGGCCGGTGGCACCACAGCTGCTCCCGGTACGTCTGCTCCGTAAGCTCCGCGATGCGGACCCCGTCCTCGTCCGCCGGCGCATGCTTTGCCATGATATCCATCGCGATCTTCGCAAGATACAGGTTGGTCCCGATCCCTGCGGTCGCGGTGATGTGCGTCTCCCGCATAACGTCGCGGATCATGGTCCTCGCAAACTCGTGGGCGGTCATCCCGCGGGCCTTCAGATAGTGCGTCGCATCGATGAAAACCTCATCGATGGAGTAGACGAGAAGATCATCCATGGAGACATATCGCAGATAGATCTCGACGATCCTGCGGGAATAATCCATGTAATAGCTCATGCGCGGCGTCGCGATGACGCAGTCAAGCTCCAAAGACGGATCGGCGGCCAGCTCGGAGGCGAAGACCGATCGCCCGGAAAATGCCTTCCCGTAAATCCCGCTCTTCCTCGCGGCGTTGACCTCCCGCATGCGCTGCCGCACCTCAAAAACAAGGCCGCCGCACGCTTTCGTGCGACGACCTCACTTCCCATCCTGCATCTACCCGCGCTCACGGGTTTGCGGCATTGCCGACTCGCTGCCGTCTCAGGCTTTCTTCGCAGCTTTTAACAGCGCGCGGATCTCCGCGTTGAACTCCTTGTAGACGCCCTTCGGGCTGACCTCATCGAGGAGCTCGGAGATCAGTGCGACCTGCTCATCGATAAGCTTGCGGTTGCCGGTGATGGTGCGGAACTTCGTTCCGGTCGCATAATCGCGGATCGCCTTCTCGCTCTCCTTCGCCGCGATCATCGAGCGAACCTTGCTGCTCGTGTGGGCGAATTTGATCAGATCACGGTTCATAAGATCATAGGAAAGCTTGCCTGCCTTGTCGCTGTATTTCTTGACGACCGCCTTGTAGTCCTTGCTGCTCACGACTACGGCTGCCTCTTTCAGTT
>JAGCVY010000058.1 GCA_017962105.1 Lachnospiraceae bacterium | reverse complement strand
CGTCATTTGTTCCGGTTCTTCGGCAAATGCGACTCTCAGATACTTAAGATACCGTTCCGCATTGTCCGGATTCAGTTTTCAACTCTCATGCTTTCCCCCTGCTCCTCAACGCAATTCCTTCACAAGACAAAGCGTCAATTCGTCAAAGAAGCATACTTTCTTCCCAGCTGTCATACGGCTTTATCCCGAACAGTTCCGCTACTGTCGGCGCAACATTGGCAAGACCGAAACTGCCTGCCTTCAGTTCATGTCTTTCATCTTTATCGTAAATGATGAACGGCACCGGATTCAGACTGTGGGCCGTGCGTACCTCAATCAGTCCCTTTTTATTCTTTTCAAGCATCTGATCTGAATTACCGTGATCGGCTGTTACAATGAGAATACATCCCGCCTCTTCACATGCCTTCTTGATTCTCAAAAGCTCCAGATCCACACTCTCAACGGCTATCTCCGTTGCCTGCAGGTTTCCGATCACAGCTACCTGATAAAGTCCGGCCGGATCATATAAAATCGCCGATATTTCCGAGCATCTTTCCGATACTGTGGTATTTGTCCGAATAGATTACCGGGTCCAATACCGTAAGATCCACGTCAAAGATGTCTTCACACACAAGTTTTTCGTCCATCTGTATATTGCGGATCCGGCAGAAAAACGTAGTAGAATCCCCGGTTTCCACGGTCCTTTCTACTTCGCATTCGTAAACAAAACGGCTCTCGTCTAACACGGGAACATCCACTATCTCCCCGCGCGAAACCTTATAAGACATGTCATTCTTTGCGCCGTCTTTTGCATGCTTAGATCCGAAATAATCCATAAGCGGCAGCATGTCGGTACTGACCAGGTTTGCACTGAAAATGCCGGTTCGAAGAACATTTTTCTTAGTCATTTTGGTTCCGGACATGCTGATGACCAACAGATATCCGTCCCCTTCCTCATGGGTTACGCTTACCCATGTGATTGGGGCAAAATTTGCTGTACCGTCCTCGTTATTCGTCCCGATAATGAAGGCCGGCTGAACGCACATCGAGTATATCGGATCAACGGATCGTCTCTTAGCCATGTTTCCTCCTCAGGTTTTTCAAGTGTTATCTATTCACCAATCATTGTCTCTTGGCAGAGAAAGCCTCCACATATTTCGCGGCAACCGGCTTTTCATTGCCGTCCCGGTCCACCAGCGTCGGTTCATCCGCTGCGTACCAGGACACGAGATCATTTAGGGCCCACATCGTAAAATTCTCCACCCCGTACTTCGGCGCGACTTCGATGAAATCCCGGAATATCCGCTCCTGGATTTCTTTCGTACTGTGGTTGCTCACATCGAACTCCGTCACCTGCAGTTCCAACCCAAGGCCGCGGTAGAAAGCGAAGAACTGCTCCATGAATTCCTTCGTTTCCTCCTTCGAGCCCCAGAAATGACACTGCATACCGAGGGCGTCCAGAAGCCGGATGCCGGTTTCCCGCTCGTAGGTTTTGCACTTATCAACCACGGTCTGCACGGTCTTCTGCTTCTCGCGGTTCCCCTCGTTATTGTCGTTGTACACAAGCTTTACGTCATCGCCGAAGACTTCCCTGGCGAGGCGAAGAACCTCAAGGTAGTAGTCCTTCCCGAGGGTCCGGTACCAGAAATCGATGCGGATACCGTCCTCGTCGTATTCGTACCCCGGTTCGCCTTCCTCCGCCATATAGCGGAGCTCGTCCGGGTCCGCTGCCATCTCGTTAATAACATCCACGCAGTATCCCTTCGGATACCGCTCCCGCAGGCACTGCATAAAGGCCTTCAGAAACGCAAGGGTAAGCCTCTTCCGGTCCGCTTCATTTCGCCCCGCGAGATACTCCTTAAGCTGCCGCGGAACATGGTTATACCACAAAACGGTATGGATGCGAATGTCCAGACCGTGCTCACATGCAAATGCATAGATCCGGTCCGCATAAGAGAAATCAAACAGCGCCGTATTGACCTCGTCATCAATAAATGCCGGCTGCTCCTCGCGGAAAAAAATTTCCATCTTCATCTCGTTTTCGCAGGTGATACTGTCCACCTGCCGTTTGATAAAGTCCGCCATCTTCGTCATCCGCGTGTAATCCAGCTGACGGAACGGGGAATCGGCGGATGCATTTGCCGCCGCAAGATACTCGTCTCTCCGCGCCGCAAAGGTCTCCGGACTGCTGTCCTTCCAAATGTTTAAAAGGTCCACGATGAAATAATTGATTGCGCATCCGAATCGTTTCATGCCGTTCTTCTCCTTCCCCGTTGCCTCGCCGTCCCGGTTATGCAAACACCCCGTCCGTTCCTTCAGATAATTCGCCACCGCGTCTTCCTCGTTGCAGCCGATGATTCCGGTGGCGTGCTGCTTAAGCTCCGGAAGCGCATTGGATACGGCGTATGCCTCGTCCGCGATTTCAAACATGGGAATGTCATTGATGCCGTCACCGAAGACCACGAGGCGGTCAAAGCCGTACTTCTCCGCGACCTTCCGAATGGTCTTCGCCTTGGTGCAGTTTTGCGGGCAGATTTCCAGCCAGAACTCGTCACGGTAGGTGTCCTTCTGGAACAGCGTCTCCCACCCTTTGTACTCCCTCACGCGCTCATAAATCGGCCGGATTTCCTCCTTCGCGCCGATCAGCGTCACATACCCCGGCTCCCCGCAGAAGAGCTCCGCAAAGGAAGGCACCGGACGGACGGTGGGATTGGCCGCATAGTAATCAAAATAGCCCTGCAGCGCCGGCGTGTGTTCGCAGTCAAGGTACAGCCGGTGCATCTCTTCCCCGAGGAAGCACGATACAAAGCCGTACTTCGGCAGCTCCGGAAGCATCTCCATTAACAGTGCGACTTCATCCTCGGAAAATGTCGCCTTCTCCAGGTGTTTGCCTGTGGCGTTGTCCGCCAGCACTGCGCCGTTTCTGGTGATGGCCGGCAGATGAATGTGAAGCCCTCCGGCGATCGGTCTCGCACTCTCGATGGACCGGGCCGTCGCGTAGGTAAATGCAAGCCCCTTATCAATCAGCCCGTTGATGGTCTCTATCGTGTACGCGGAAATCGTCTCGTCATTTCGCATCAGCGTGCCGTCCAGATCCGTGACGTACAAAGTCTTGCCGACAGCACAGTTTCTCTCACTTTTCGAAGCCATTTTCCGCCCTCACCCGCACAGTTTTTCCCTTAGCTTACTCTGTAATTCCGGCCCGATCCCCACAGACTCGAAGTATCCTTCAATCGTCCCGTGCTCTGCGACGATCATGTCCAAGAAGTCCGTCATGAAGCTCTCCCTCGGGATTACGATGTTCATATCAACGTCCGGATTGAAGACCTTGATCAGTCCGAAACGCTCCTTGTTGTTCTCCTTCGTACGCATGTAATCATAGACGATGTCGGACCTGCGCACGCCGCACAGCCAAAGAAGGAGCGCGCTGATTACGCCCGTGCGGTCCTTGCCTGCGGAGCAGTTTTCGATCACGCCGCCGGCCGCCTCCGCCATACACCGAAAAATGCTCCCGATGCTCTTCGAGTGTGCGATCTTGAAGTAGCTTCCCGGCACCGCCTCGACACTCTCCGGAATCGACGCGCCTTCCTCGATGGGCAGGTTGTGATAGTCAAATCCTTCCGCTCCCGCCAGCCCGTGGGGCCGCTTCTCCGTCTCCGGGGCGGTTCGCGTGTCGATCACGGTGGTAACGCCTATGCTGCGCAGAAACTCCTTATCCTTCTCCGACGGCTCCAGCGCCGCATCGCTTCGAAGGATCCGGCACTCCCTTGTAACGCGGTCCTCTCCGGATCTGCCGTCCCATTCGCCGATCCGATAGTCACCGAGATCCCTGGTGTTTCGGGTGGTCTCCAAAAGAGAGTAGGGCGGGTTTTCCCACGCGAGGTCGTAGCTGTCCATGATCGAGGTGCCGTTTCCAAGCGCCTCCAGTTCCCTAAGGCAGGTTTCCGCTGCCTCCTCAATGAGTTCATCCGCCATGGCCTTGGTGAAGAAATAGATATCCCCCTGGCCGGTCTCCCGGAAGAACCCGTCCATCGCGTCCAAAAGGCCCTCCGGGTAGAACTCCGTGATCCCGGCAAGCTGTTCGTCGGCAAACCCTTCCGGGACAACCAGATTGTTCACCAGATTATACCGCTCCCTGACGTACCTGTTGAGGATTGCATAATCGTTATGAAGCCGATCCACATTGCCCGGGATCGTGGGATTCCAATGGTACCGGTCGTACATAAAATGCCGGTGCACCACATCCTGCACAAGATGCAGATAGTACCCGAGATACAGATCATCCTGCAGCAGCCGCGCCCCGTACTCCGCGCGGAACCGGTTCAGATCATAGGTCCGCTTGTTGCGTCCCCACACAACAGCCCGCAGATGCGCCGCCTGCCGGTCCTTCGCAAAATCCGGCAGCACAACGCCAAAGTTTAACCGGTTTCTGTCTTTACAGACATACTTTTCACAAACCTGTTTTGTAATTGCAAGATGCACAATTCCCGAAGCCATATTTTCCCCCTGATCTAAACAGAATTCCATTTCACCGCCCTGTCAATACGGCTGCATGTCAAGGTCCAAACGATGGATCACCTCAAATGCCCGGGACTCACAGGGCGTCCACGGGTTCTTCCGGTACGAGGCGGCAAGGAAGGCATTTTCCGAGTCAAAGATTTCCTTCTGTTCCTCGCTCAGATGGTCCGGATAATCCGCCTTCAACTCGTACAGTGTGACTCTGTCGAAGGTAAAGAACTGCCCGTCTGCGGTATCCTTAAGCCACCAGATGGTGTCCGTATGTTTCTTTCGGTAAAACAGCCGTTCCACGTCCGGTTCCCACTGCCCGGCCCCGGCTGCCCCGAGTTTCCCGTACTCCGTGCCGTACAGCTGCTTCTCTTCCATGGCACGCTGCCGCGCACTGGCTTTATTGTGGTACTGTTCGACCTCATAATCGGCAATCTGATAATAATCCCTGTAAACCGAGTACGCTGAGCCGATATTGTACTCGTGCTCCTCCACAACATAGTAGTTTTCCTCCTCGTCGACTCCCACGGAATAGAGGATCCGCTTTTCGCAGTCCACACTGTAGGTGAAAAGGAGCTTAACTTTTCCGTTCGGTTTTCCCACTTTTTTCATAGCGTCACCATGCCCTCACAGGTTTAGTTCTCTTCGGCTTCTTGCTTCATCTTCCGCATCTTCGCTTTATACTTCTTATACGCCTTATCAATATTGGTCTTGAAGATGTCATAGTCCTCCCAGCGGAACGGGAAGCCGTACATTTCGGCATTCAGATGCTCCTTGACAAAGGCTTCCAATTCCGGGTAGTACGCTCCGATGATATCACCGGGTTTCGCGACCTCGTGTCCGTCCACATAATCGGAGTTATTCATATATTCCTTGACAAATCCGATCGCGCTCTCCTTGATGTTGCCCTCGTAGAGCGTTCCGTCATTTTCCGAAATGTAATCTGTAGGCGGGATCTCCCGGGTTTTGATCTTCCCGATCAGTTCCCCCAGAAGCGGCCAATCGCTTTCCTGAGCCTGATAAAAATTATGCTCCGCGATCCAGGCGAGCAGATAGGAAATCCCCGCGTAGGCGTACTCCCAGATGAGCTTATCATCCGCATCTGTCAGTTCCGTCTCGGATTTGCCTGTCTGCTTGCAGTACTGCTCCATCGCCGGCTCATAGCCCAGTTCGTAATCCTTGTACAGCGTTTCGCGGCGGGCGTTGACCGGTTTTTTCCGGTTGCGGCGCCGTACGACTTCCTCGGGATGCTGGTACGCCTTGATCTCCCATACAAGACCGAACACAGCGAGTGCTGTCAGGAACGCGCCGCCCGCCAGGCAAACAGTGAGGCCCTTGGCGTGAATAGCAATCGGCATAACGATAAACAGGCCCACGCATACGATCACACAGCCGATGCAGCACTTGATGTAAACGAAAGCCTCCCGCTTAGCCAGCTCCTCGGGAGACAGATTCGCAAGCATTTCCCGATACTCCGGATCCTTCAGCTGCTTCTTTGTTTTGCGTATCTTCCGTCCGATCACGAAGATGTCGATCGCGATAAGCACCGCCGAGATCACCAGCTCGGCAACACCTCTCCCGGTCTTTCCTTTGTTCAGGTGATTGATCCCGTTGACCACAAGGATCAACAGCGGCAGTCGTATAAAAAGCCATCTTACGATTCTCAGCATCAGGATTTCATATTCGTCCAGTTCCGTGTTCATATGCAGTCACCCCTCGTCCGACTCAATACGCTTCACTCCGCAGCTACTCCAAAACCAGTTCCATATCGATGCATTCCCAGATCCCGATCTGCAGCTGGCTGTCCTTCCGCTTATACTCGCGGAAGCCGACAGACTCATAGCAGTACCGCGCCTTGTCATTGTTTGAGAACACGCCGAGGGTGATCCTTTTCGCCCCGAGGTACTCCTTCACATACTCGATCCCGAGGGTGAGCATCTGCTTGCCATAGCCCTTTCCCCGAATATCCGGGTTCACAACGACAAAGCCGAAACGCACCGTAGTGTCATCATCCGGCTTGGGATAGCGGATGATAAACTGCCCGACCGGCGTATCCTCCTCGTCCACCATCACAAGCGGGAAAAACCTTCCGCTCGCCATGGGCATCGCGTATTCCTTCTCAATGTACTCCGGACGGAGCGGAAACATGTTGATCCGGTCCGCAGACCATTGATACATTTCCTTCTCCGTTCGGATCCAGCCGCAGATTGTCTGCGCATCCTCCTTGGTAAATGCCCTCAATCTCATTCGCAAGTGCCTCCTGCTTCCCCGACCAGCCTGCCGAGTTCTTTAATCTTATATCCGACATCCTCCGGACAATGTGCGTCCGAGGATGTGACAATCTTTACATCATGGCTTACCAAAGCGCGTAACAACGCCGGATTCATGCCAAGCTCCGCAACCTCCGGGTTTCTCCGGTAGGCGCCGCTGTTCTGGTCCGCGTACATACCGGCTTTCTCCAGTTCGCGCGCCAGCTTTTCATAGTATCCCTCAAGGGAAAATGAAGGCCTGTGTCCGAACAGTTTGATGTGGTCCGGATGACCGATCCCGGTGAACAGCCCGCTCTTTGCAAGGCACAGGGAATCCTCAAAATAGGTCCGGTAGATTTCATCCACATCCCGGCCTTCCCAGTGCTCCGCCGTGTGGTCAAACGCAAAATCACCCGCAAAATGCACGCTTCCCAGAAGGAAGTCGAAGCCCCTGTCCTTCGTCAGTTCCCCGGTGAGTTCCTCGAAGTTCTTAAAGTAGCACACCTCGAGTCCGAACAGGATCTTCACCGGAAAATGTTCCTTCCTCACCTTCTCGATGAGACCAAGATATTCCCCGTAATCCTTTGTGCCGCCGCACCGCCGGAACCACGCGTCTACGAAATCACTGTGTGCCCGCACGGAATCATACATCGGTGCAAACTCCGGAAAGAGAAAGTTGTGCTCTAAGAGGCGGATCTCGCTGAGCCCGGTTTCCACTGCGCGGTCAACAAACCGCCGGATCCACTCAAGCGAATACTCTCCTCGTTCAATGTGTATATGTCCGTCTATCATTCTTTTTTCCATAGCTTACTCCACCGTGACCATCAGCACGCCCTCGGTATCGAAGGGAAGCTGCGCCGCAACTGCCCCGTTCCGGAAGCAGAAGGATCCGCCGTGGCTCACCGGATCGTTATCTAACGGATTGATCAGCAAGGTTTCCCTCGCTGCCAGCAAAGCCTGCGCTGCGTATTCCCCGATCGCCCCGTTCTCCCACTCTTCCGTCGGATAATTCACATACACCGGCCAAAGCAGCGTATGTGCCGTCCGGAACCGCTCCGGATAATCCCACAGATCACCGCAGAGCGCGATCATGAAGTCCTTCCCCTGCAGCCGGAACTCTCCCGTCGACCTTCCCTCGCAGTAGTGGTCATCGGTTTGGTCAAATTCCTTCCAGCCTCGGGAAATCCGGCGGTAATTGTGAAGGATCTCTCCATCCGCGATCACTGCGCAGGACGAATACAACTGTTCCCCGTCCCGCTCGAGATAGCCGAACAGGATCGCCATGCCGTACTGCAAGGTCATTTTCCGAAGGCGCTCCATCGGTTCCGAGTCTTTCGAAACCGCGATGTTCTTATCGGTTTCATAATCCCAGCAAAGCGAGTCAAAGCCCTGCAGAAAAGCCTCCCCAAAGCAAAGAAGATCAACCTTTCCCTGTGCCTCGCGCATCGCCCGCTCGATCTGGCTGATGTTAAATTCCATATTTTTGTTTTCGCATCGGTAGGATGCGAGTCCGATATTCATGTTGTCACCCCCACATCGCAAATCAATATTTTACTATATTCTACTCGTGTAGAATATGTGGCCGTTCCCACTCTGTCAATGCGTCCGACACGCAAGTTCAACCTCATACGCCGGATACTCGTGACTGAACTCGTATCCAAGGGTCTCCGCCAGATGCACCGAGATCGGGTTGTGCGCATCCCAGCTCGGGTACAGACCTTCCGAGAGGCACTGCAGGATCAGCGCGGCGCAGCATATCCTTGCCAACCCCTTCTGACGCTCCTCCTTCACGGTGTCCACCTCAACCTCGATCCCTTCGAGGTATCTCGAGTAGGACGACGCTCCGGAGACGATGCGGCCATCCTTCAGGATCACAAAGCCACGGCCCAGATCAAGGAACTGTTCTTTGCTCTCAAAGCAGGCCACGAAGCTTGCCGTTTCCGGATCGGTAAGACACAGATCGTAGAGCTCACCGTCGATTCTTCGAAGCTCATACCCGTCAGGCAAGGTCTCAAGATACTTCGTTAACACGGCACGGTCAAACTTCGTTCCCTTCCGGATGGCATATCGCGTAGCGCGCTTAGCGTCCGGGAAACAGGCCTCAATTGCGGCGCACCATGCCTCATTTTCCGGGACGAGGATAAAAAAGCCCTCGGGCTTCCCCAGCAGAAGCTCCCGGTCCGGCTCGCCCGTGCAAAACGCGAAGCAGCCCACATAGGCCATGGCGGACTTCGGCTCCTCTGGATCGGTCACAAGGATCGTGCCCATGACCTTCTGCAGACAGGACCACACGCAGGTGTCCTCCCAGCCGGCAAAAATGTCACGGACCTTCGAAGTATCCTCTAAACGATAAATCATACCGTATCCCTCATCGATGAATGTATACTTTTGTGGGCTCCGGCTCGCCGTCGCCCTGCGCCATGCAGTAGAACTCCCAGCCGTAACGCTCATAAAACCCGTTGTGATCCGTCACAAGGTACACCGGCGATATGCCGTGAGCCCGCTGGTCCTCCACAACCATGTCAAGAAGCTTCCCCGCAATGCCGCGATTGCGGTACGCTTCGTCCGTGTAGACCGCGCACACATTGGGCGCAAGATCCTTGCGGTCGTGGAAATCATTCTCGATCACGCCGAGTCCGCCGACGAACTTGTCACCGTCCATGCAGACATACCAGCCGTACTCGGTGTCGCCGCTCAGGTATTCATCCATACATTCGAGGTACGCCTCCTTGGGCACGCCCCAGCATTCGTGAAACCACTGCGCAGCGGCGTCCTTCAGTTCCGGGATCTCCCGGAGTGTCTTATATTGCAATTCCATAATTACTCTTCCTTTCGAAAAATGATGTTGCGAAGATCCCTTGTCTCCGCGATCTCGTAAGTCGCAAAATGCTCCGTGTCCTTCTCGCCCTTCCGGTTGATCCAGGCGGCTTTGAGCCCGGCGCCATGGGCCCCGAGAACATCGGTCTTGTACATATCGCCGACGAAGAGGATATCCTCGCGGCTCTGCTCCGGATTCTCCCGAAGGATCACCTCGATTGCCTGCTCATAGAACTCGCGGCTCGGCTTGATTTTTCCATAATCCGCACTGGACCAGACATGCGAAAAATATTGTCCGATCCCCATCCGGTCAAGTGCTGTCCAAAGCGCCTGCGCCGTAAATCCGCTGTTGCTGAGCACATACATGGGAATCCCGGCCTCCTCGCAGTCCGCGAGCAGCTCCGCGATACCGGGAACCGGCACCATATCGTTGCAGAGCATCAGAAAGTCCGCTTCCTCTGATGCGTCCATCGTGATGACTTCCCCGCCGTAGCGCTTGGCATACATCGGCAGCTCGTCGCGAACGAAGGGAAATTCCAGCCCTTCGCTGTGATATTTCTGAAACAGGACAAAAAGCTCCTCACCGTACTTTTTGATGTCTTCAAGGGTGCATTTGTCCTGATAATACTTCTCCCAAAGAGGCCGGAGCCCCCGGTTGAAATCGATGGAGCTGTTGTTCACCAGCGTTTCAAAAAGATCAAACATAAGTATCATACGTTTTGAAATCCTCCTGTGTCACTCTGCGACAAGCGAACGACAGCCCAACGCCGTTTTATCGCTTCCACGGCCTCTTGCCGTCAATCCAGCCCTTCTCTTTCCAATAGGCGTAATCGTACGACTCCGGATTCGTCTTGGCGGCACTCTTCTGGATCATGCGGCAGGCAAGAAACTTGCCCTTGACCAGAAGGCTCGTGCGCGCAGGTTTCGAGTAATCGATGCGCTGAAGCTTTCGGGCGCCCTTCTGCAGTTTCGAGATCATGGAGGCCTTCTTTTTGTCCGGAAGCTTATCCCAAAGGATCCCGCTCATAAGCTTGAACCGGAACACCCGAATGTCGCTTATTCCCCACCAGGAAAGGCTGTCCTTGATGTCGGCAGCCGTCGACTTGTCCCCGCCGCCGAGGCACTGGGTAATGATCACCGCCCGTTTCCCGAACAGCTCCGCTGCCGGGCGATGCGGCATCCAGCGGTACCCGAAATGGTCGAGCATCGACTTCATGGCACCGGTCGCATGGAACACGTAAACCGTTGAGGCGAACACCAGAAGATCCGCATCAAACATGGCCTTCTCGATCGCCTGCACATACGACGCGTCCTTGCAGTTCATCTCGCCCTGCCGAAAGCAGGACGTACACCCGACACAAAAATTCGGGCAGTCCTTCGGGAGATAAAACTCCGTAATCTCCGCCCCATCCCCGAAAGCCTTCAGAAAGCTTTCCTTCAGTTGATATGTTACCCCTCGCTTCTCCGATCCGTTGATCACTGTAATCTTCATATGATTTCTCTCACGTTTTTCTTTCTCTGATTCGGAAAATGTCCCCGTTACTCCGCATGGAACACGGAAATCTCCGCGCCGGCAGCCTCGAAGGCCTTCCAGATCCGGTACGCTTCCGTGCTGTCCTCCGTCTCGTAGATGACCGCCGATTCGTCCATGGTAACATGGCTGTCGTAAAATGCTTCCGCCTCCCCGGTTTCAATGTGGGTCCATGCGGTCAGCAGCGTCACCATCGCATCCCTGTCATCCGACAGCTTGTCCAAAAGCAGCAGATACCTGCTGACTGTTGTCGTGTCTCCGTTGTAATACACGTAAACCCGCTTTTCGGAAGCCCCGGCAGGTTCCCCGCCCGGATTCTCCCCGGATTCCGCAAGGCTGGAAACCGTAAGGGTCATAGGCGCGGTCTTCAGGCTGTATCCCGCCTCGGCGATCTCCTCCGCCGCATCCTCTATAGTCTCATAGTCGCTGAACGCGTAAACGGTCACAACATCCCCGTTGGAAAGGGCGCTGGCCTTGTCAATCCGGTATTCGATGGACATCGGGATCGTCATCTCGGAATTGTCTCTGGTGATGTCGGCAATGCCGCTTCCGTCGGTCCCCGAGAATGTTACCACAATGCCTTTAAAGGGGTCGAACTCCGGTGCCTCGGTGGGTTCCGTCTCGCCCATAGGCAGTTCCGGCCCCGATTCCTGTCCGCTTTGGGCCTTCGCGCACCCAAAAAGAATCCCGAAGGTGAGGGCAAGGGGAAGAACATATGCAAGCGCCGAACACGCCCCGCGGACAGCAGCTTTCTTCGCGGAGAGGTTTATTTTCCGTGTGATCAGTCCGTTGACCGGAACGGAAATCCGCTCAAAGCACCACTTGAACGCCAGCGGTCCTGTGACGCCCACCAGGACGTACAGCATCTTGACGGAGTCGCTGATACCCCAGAAGTACCATTCCGTATCCCGGAACGCCGCCACGTCAAAGTACCGTATCTCGATTATGTGCAGGCTGATCTCCATCAGGACGCAGTTCAGGATGTTGAAGAACAGGATGTGGAGTCCCATGATCCAGAAGGTGTTACAGGACATAAAGTTGACAAACCTGCTCTCGGCGACCTGCTTGCCCACCAGCTCGACGAACGTCATCCAGAAGAAGATGCCGATGATGGAGGACACTAACGGCGTCACAATGTACGGGCTGGTGAAGCCCGAAAGGTTATCGATGCTGTCAAAGGCCACATCGTAAGCGTTTGGCAGATACAGCGTGCGGACCATGTTCAGAAGAAGCAGCCCGAACAGGATCGCAATCTTGGGTCCCCCGGACAGAAGCGAATGTTTTTTCTCGAGATACTTTCGGTAAATGACTCCCAACTCAAGGAAGGGAAGGAAAAACATGCACTTGAGGGGCACCAGAAGGTATGTGAGGGAGCCTGCCTCCACGCTCTTTGCGTAATACACGACGAACAGGTGCAAGCCGCAGAACAGCGCAAACATCACGAAGCTGTTCCAAAACCGGCTTAAGAACTTCCGAAGAAGGGCGTAAACCATCAGTGTCACAAACAGCGTGATGACAAACCACATCGGTTCGACAATCTCCCCGTACGCACCGATCGTCACGATCCGCTTAAACACGTACGACAGATACCCCGACGGAAGCGAAGCCATCCCGCTCCCGAGCTTGATCCGGTTGATCAGCTGCTGTATCGCAAAAGCCGCCAGTGAGATTCCTGCATAGGGAACCAGCAGCGTCTTCAGTTTCTTCACAAAATAATTCCACAGGTTGGTCTCGGAATCGACCTTGTTAAAGTACCCCGAGATGAGCACAAACATCGGCATGTAAAACGAATCGTACGGCAGTACGTTCCCGAAAAAATAGAATGCGGTAAATGTATGATGGTCGACAACCATGAAGATGCCGATTGCCGACAACAACATAAATTTTTTGTTGGACTTGTCCCGCCGCTCACTCATAGTTACACACTGGCCTCCGTTTTTTCCTCATTTTACGCTGTTTCGATTATATCATACAGAGCCTCTTCTGTCACTTGAAACCCGAGCCCCTGTCCGTGAAACGCAAATAAATACAAAAAAGGGCAACAGACAATTGTCATCGTCTGTTGCCCCGTGGTTTGCATGATGCGTGAGCCTAAATTACTTCAGCG
>JAGCVY010000057.1 GCA_017962105.1 Lachnospiraceae bacterium | reverse complement strand
TCAACATCCTTCTTCAGGTGCTCGATGACGGACGCATCACGGATTCCCAGGGTCGAGTCGTCAACATGAAGAATACGGTCATCGTCATGACTTCCAATGCGGGAGCCGAGAGGATCATGAATCCGAAGACCTTAGGTTTTTCTTCGGAAAATGACGCTGCCGCCGATTATAATCGCATGAAGGAAGGGGTCATGGAGGAAGTGAAAAAGATGTTCCGACCGGAGTTTTTGAACCGGATCGACGACATCCTGGTGTTCCATACCCTGACGAAGGAGGAAATCCACGGTATTGCGGAGCTTCTTCTCGGAAGATTTGCAAAGAGCTGTGAGGAGACGTTACGTCTCACGGTTTCCTTCACGGAGCCGCTCACGGCGATGATCGCGGAGAAAGGTTACAGCCCGCTGTACGGGGCGCGTCCGGTCCGCAGGCTGATCGCGGAGACCGTGGAGGATGCGGTTACGGACAGCTTCTTACGCGGAATTATCAAAGAGGGGGATACAGTGCGCATCGACTGGAGTGACGGAAAGGTGTCCGTCCTTCCCGAAGAGACCGCATAGAGAAGGTATGGCTAAGGAAAAGACGTTGTTTTTCTGTACGGAGTGCGGTGCGGAAACGCCGAAGTGGGCCGGCAAGTGTGCCTCCTGCGGGGCGTGGAACACCATCACGGAAGCTCCGAAAGAGAAAAGATCGAAGGCGGCCGGGACCGCTGCGGTCCGTAGCACGGGAACCGCAGGGCCGGTGAGCCTTAAGAATATTGACGCGAGAGAGGAAGCCAGAATTTCCACGGGCATGGAGGAACTCGATCGCGTGCTGGGCGGCGGGATCGTTGACGGCTCGCTGGTCCTGGCTGCGGGAGATCCCGGGATCGGCAAGTCCACGCTTTTGCTTCAGATGGCGAGAAACCTGGCGGAGCAGGGGCAGAAGGTTTTGTACGTCTCCGGTGAGGAGTCATTGGCGCAGATCAAGCTTCGCGCGCTCCGCATCGGGGAGTGCTCCGACAGCCTGTTGTTCATGGCGGAGACGGACATGGACGAGATCCGCGAGCAGGCGCTTGCCATCCGGCCGAAGGTGATGATCGTGGACTCCGTGCAGACCATGCTTCTTCCGGAGGTGGACAGCGCTCCGGGCAACATCACACAGGTTCGCGAGATCACTTCGTTCCTGATGCGGTTTGCGAAGACCGAGAACATCGCGGTATTTCTCGTGGGCCATGTGACGAAGGAGGGGTCGGTCGCCGGCCCGAAGATGCTGGAGCACATGGTCGACACCGTGCTGTATTTTGAGGGCGATTCCACCACGACCTACCGGATCCTCAGAGCAGTCAAAAACCGTTTCGGCTCCACGAATGAGATCGGTGTGTTTGAGATGAGCGGCACGGGCCTGGCGGAGGTGACAAACCCTTCCGAGCACATGCTTCGCGGCATGCCGGAATCGGAGCCCGGATCCGTTGTCGCCGTGACCATGGAGGGCACGAGACCGATCCTTGTGGAGGTTCAGGCCCTTATCAGCAAGACGAATTTCAACCTGCCCAGAAGAACCGCGGCGGGAACCGACTTCAACCGGATGAACCTGCTGCTGGCGGTTTTGGAGAAGCGCGTCGGAGCGTCCCTCTCGGGGTGCGATGCGTATCTAAACGTTGCCGGCGGACTCCGTGTCACGGAGCCTGCGCTGGATCTGCCGATTCTTTTGGCAGTGCTTTCCGGCTACCGGAACCAGCCGCTGCCGGATCACACTGTAGCTTTCGGCGAGGTGGGCCTAACCGGGGAGCTTCGCGCTGTATCGCAGGCGCTTGCGCGCGTCCGGGAGGCGGCGAAACTCGGATACCGGACCTGTGTGCTTGCGGATGCGGACCGCGCTAAGATTTATCGCGACGCGCCGAAGGGCATCAAACTGGTCGGGCTTCGCAATATACGGGAGATCCCGAAGAATTTTACGTTTGAAAGCGAATGATATACAAGGGAGAACGGGGAGTAAGAGAACCATGAAGAGACGAATCCTTGCTGCAGCATGTGCAGCAGTGCTTCTGTTCACAGCCTGCGGCAAAAAGCAAAACACCTCCAACGTGACGATCAGCGAGATGACGAAGTTTGAACACGTTGTGGGCGGCGTGACCATCGATGAGCGGGAGGATAAGCCGCCGGTCAAGGATGCCGACGGATACTATGTCGTCAACGACACGGTGTTTGTCACCGCCAACACGCTGAACATCCGGCGTCTTCCAGGAGCTGACGAGGAGGTTGTTGGGACGGTGCCCTACGGGACAGCCTTAAACCGCACCGGGATCGGTGAGAACGGATGGGATCGCATCAACTATGAGAATTCCGCCGTCTATGTCAGCAGCAGCCTGATCACGACCCTCACGATCCAGGAGAACCGCAGCTTCTCCTACTCAAGCGCCATGCTCACCGTGGTGGATACCACGCGGCAGCTGTACAGCTATGACACGATGTGTGAGGATCTTTCGGAGCTTCGGCAGCTGTACGGAAACGCCATGAAGCTCAACGTGATCGGCTCCACGAAAGCGAAGCGCAACATTTTCGAGATTGTCATCGGAAATCCCGAAAAGGCGAAAAAGCACATATTTTTCGTCGCCGGGATCTGCGGTGCTGAGTATATGAGCACCCTCATGTGCATGAAGCAGGCGGAGTACTGCCTGTGTTACTACGACACCGGAAACTATAACGGGTTTGCCTACCGTGAGCTCGGGGAAAATGTGGCGATCCACGTGATCCCGATGCTGAACCCCGACGGCGTGATGATCAGTGAGGAGCACCTCACCGGCGTCGAGAAGGAGCCGGATATCGTCAGTGACCTGAAAAAGTGGTACGAGCGCGACAGCGGTAAGGGCGGTACCAGCCTGGACATCGACAATTACCTGATGTTCTATTACGCCAATGCGAACGGTGTCGATCTCCGGAGAAACTTCAACTACCAGTGGTCGCAGATCATCTCCGCGGAGGAGGAACCCGTGCCGTCCTCCAAGGATTACCGCGGGAAGGAACCGGCTTCCGAGCCGGAGACCCGTGCGGTTCTCGCGCAGCTTTCCGGATACCAACCGGATCTCGTGGTAGCCTACCACACCACCGGTTCCAAGATCGAATATCGATACGGGCAGGAGGAGAAGGTCCTGTCAGACGCTAAGCAGTATGCCCAGAAGCTCGCGGATATCATGAACTATGAAGTCAATAAGGAGAGCGTAGGACCTGCCGGATACGGCAGCCTCGAAGGGTACTGTAACCATGAGCTCGGCATCCCCGCGCTGAGCGTATATCTCGGCACCGGATCCACTCCGTTGTCACTCAACGAATTCAAGGCAATCTCTGACGCCTGCCGTGAATCCTGGGCGGTCCTGCAGATTGCGGTGTTCAACAAATAGGCAGAATTTTCCGCCTCACAAGGAGTTTTTCTATGAAGGTATTTATTCTGTTGATCCTCGTTGTAATCTCGTACTTTCTGATGCGGATGTACTATCGGCGCAACTGGAAGAAACATCTTGAGGTTTCGCTGCAGTTCAGCCAGGAGACCGCCCATGAGGGCGAGTGGGTCTCCCTCGAGGAGGTCGTCACCAACAATAAAGCGATGCCTCTTCCCGCGCTCAAGGTTAAGTTCCAGATGTCCCGTTTCATCGTGATCGAGAACAGCGACATGAAGAACGTGACGGACCACTATTACCGCAACGATCTGTTTTCCATCGGCGGTTACAAGAAGGTCATACGGCGTCTTCCGCTGATGGCAACGAAGCGCGGTCCTTACCGGATCGACGGCGTGCAGGTGGTCGCCAGCGATTTCTTCTTCTCGAAACAGTACGCGTACATGCCGGAAACCCCGACGGAGCTTCTGGTGACGCCGCTGAACTACGAGATCGGCACGGGAGACCTGCCGTTCCGCACCATGTGGGGCGAGGTGGTTTCCAAGCTGAAGCTGTACGAGGATTACTCGGCCTTTGCGGGACTTCGGGATTACCAGCCGGGTGACCCGATCCAGCGCATCAACTGGAAGGCCTCGGCGCGTTCCGGCGACTGGCAGGTCAATTACTACGATACGACCATGGATAAGAGGCTTCACATCGTGCTCCATGCAGAGCGCGGTCCCATGCCTCACGAGGACGATATGCGCGAGGAGCTGCTGCGACTCGGCGTGAGCTTTGCATCCTCGGCACTTGGCATCGGACAGAGCGTGTCCATGGAGTGCAACGTTTCCGGTTCGGACGGAGGCACTCCGCTGATGATCTCCGAGGGAAGCTCGATGGGCCATCTGACCAGCATCGAGATTGGACTTGCGAAGATCGATTACGAGACCATTTTCGATGCGAAACGCATGAAACAGGCCATGCGGGAGAAGATGGAGCTGGGAGACGGAAACGATTTTTCGGCGGAGGAGGAGAACCCCAACACAAGCGTGCTGTATGTGACCTACTCCCTGCGCCCGGAATTCGAGAAACGTGTCTGCGCGAGAGTGCGCATGGGCGCGCCGTGCTGTCTGGTCATCATTGGCGACAAGCTGCCGGAGCTCCCGGCTGAATTAAACGGTTGCACGGCTTTGTGGAAGCCGCGTAATCAGTAAGGAGGTGTGCGATGAGAGATCAATTCCGTCTGGAACGATACGAAGTACAGCTGTTCACACTGCGGTACATTTGCGTATTTATCATTCTTTACGCCGTCGGGCTTGTCGCGTACCTGCATGTTCTGTTCAAAGACAAGCTGTGGCTTATGATCCTCGGCGCTGTTGCGATCATCGTGATCGCGCGGTTTATGGCCGGATTCTTCTCGAACATGGTGTCCAAGAAGAACAAGAAAGGCCGCGAGCTGGTATTTCTCCCTCTGGGTGTGATTCCCTTCGCCTGCTACGCATTTGCCTTGATGCAGGGCTATGAGGAGACCTCCTGGGTGGAGATGGGCCTTCTGATCCTCTTCGTCGGCATTGTTGTGTACGGCATTTATCTGGCCCATTATATCCGTTACGTACAGGGAAACCGCGATGCCGATTACATGGCGGTATACCATGTCACCATCGGTAATCTGCGTGCATACCGTCTCTGGTATCTCGCAACGGTACTTCTTGTCCTCGCCGTAGCGATCCTGCCGTTCTGGAAGCCGTTGAACAATGCATGGGGCAGGATGCTGTCCACGCTGCGGGCAAGACTGGATTCCGGGCAGAATCCCGGAGGGTGGAACGCGGAGCCCGGAACCAACATCCCGGATGTTCCGTTTAATCCCGGGGAAGAACCACTTGAGCCTCTTGTGGAAGCTGCCGGTGGTGCCGCTTCCGTGGCAACCATCATCGCTTACGTATTGGCCAGCGCCTTCATCATTTTTGCAATGGTACAGATGGTCCGCATCCTTATGACAAAGATCACGGACGCGAAGACAAGTATGGAGACCGACCGTGTCATCGACCTGAAGAAGACTCTGATCCCGATCCAGGATGAGGTCGTCCGGATCCGCGATGACAACGTGGTGGATGAGAACGCTTACGCCCGCCGCATCCGGCGTACCTTTAAGCGCGCCGTGTTCGACCGGTTCGGGGACGTGGATATTCCGGAGAGGACTCCGGAGGAGCTTCTCGGCACGGGAAGACCACAGGAGAACGACGACGTCCTTCTCGAAAAATACGAAAAAGCCCGCTACTCCAACATCCCCTGTACTCCTGAGGATGTGAAGGCCGTTCGGCCGCAGAAGTAGGAGACAGCCCGACGGCACGGCATTTTCCGAAAAATATAGTTGACAGAATCGGATTCTTGTTGTAGTATAGCCGTCAACGGGGTTAATCCCCGAGTGAAAAGTGTTGAGCAGGAATAGTATCTGTGTGTCAGGTTCAGAAAGCTGCCGGGTGATGCGAGGCGGTCGAAGACGCAGGGAGAACTCGCCTGGGAGCTGCCGATTGAAGACCGCAGGGTTGTGTAGATCGCGCCGGAAGCCCGCCGTTACCAAGGGGAAGAGCATCGACTTCGGTCCGTGCTTGCTGAGTGCATGAGCAATCATGAAGTAGAGTGGTACCACGCATAGTATGCGCCTCTATCGGTAGACGATAGGGGCGCTTTAAATTTGCGCACGTACACCGAGCGAGCTCCGCTCGCGAGGTTGACATGGTATCTTTTTAACACAATAGATCAAATCGAAAGGAAACAACGCACATGAAGATCAGTTTCTCCACATTGGGATGTCCGGATTACTCCTGGATTGATATTTACACCATGGCCAAGGACCTCGGCTATCACGGCATCGAGATCCGTGGGCTTGGAAATGACATCCTGGCGACGAGAGCGAAGCCATTTTCCGAGGAACAGCTTCCGAAGACGGTAGCGAAGCTCCGCGAGATCGGCATCGAGGTATCCTGCCTTTCCTCCGGCATTGCGCTTAAGTATCAGGCGAAGCTGCCGAAGATCATGGAGGAGCTGACGGCGTACGCCAAACTTGCCAATGCGCTGGGAACCGCGTACATCCGTGTGCTTGCGGATGAGCATCCGGCACCGGAGGGCGAGGTTGACGATGAGGCGATCATCGCAACCCTCAGGCAGCTTGTGCCGATCGCGGAAGAGTACAACGTGACGATGCTTGTGGAGACCAACGGCGTTTACTCCGATACCGCCCGCCTGAAGAAGATTCTGGACGAGGTCGGAAGCCGGAAAATAGCGGCTCTTTGGGACATTCATCATCCTTACCGCAACTTCGGCGAGACGCCGGATCAGACGGTTGCAAACCTCGGCGAGTACATCAAGTATGTGCATGTAAAGGACTCCGTGTGCCGCGACGGCAAGATTTCCTACCGCATGATGGGCGACGGCGACATGCCGCTTAAGGAGGCATTTGCCGCACTTCAGAGCATGCATTACACCGGCTATGTATCCCTTGAATGGGTGAAACGCTGGTCGGCGGAGCTGGCGGACGCATGGGTTGTGTTCCCGCAGTTTGCCAACTACATGAGACCCTACAAGACAAAGCACAAGCATGCGCTGCAAACGGATAACCGCGGCACCGGCAACTACATCTGGCCGAAGGAGCGCCTGATCGACTACACCTTCCCGGATATTCTGGACCGCATCTGCGAAGCTTTCCCGACGCAGTACGCATTCCGCTATACCGAGCTGGATTACACGAGAACCTATCCGGAGTTCCGCGACGATGTTGACAATTTCGCCCGCGCTTTGATCGCCATGGATGTCAAAAAGGGCGATCACGTGGCTATCTGGGCGACCAATGTGCCTGCATGGTATATCACATTCTGGGCAACCACGAAGATCGGTGCGGTTTTGGTTACGGTCAACACCGCGTATAAGATCCACGAGATCGAGTATCTGCTCCGCCAGAGTGACACTCACACCCTTGTCATGATCGACGGGTTCAAGGATTGCGATTACGTCGGAACCATGAAGGAGCTGTGTCCTGAGCTTGAGACGTGTGCACCGGGACATCTGGAGAGTGAGAGACTGCCGTATCTGAAAAATATCATCACCGTTGACAGCCGTCAGCCCGGCTGCTTCACCTGGGACGAAGCCGTGAAACTCGGTGAGACCGTTCCGCTCACGGAAGTGGAGAAGCGCCGCAGCCAGGTGGATAAGCATGATGTATGTAACATGCAGTACACCTCCGGAACCACCGGCTTCCCGAAGGGTGTTATGCTGACGCACTATAATGTGGTAAATAACGGTAAGGCCATCGGCGACTGCATGGATCTGTCCACCGCGGACCGCATGATGATCCAGGTTCCGATGTTCCACTGCTTCGGCATGGTGCTTGCCATGACAGCTTCCGTGACCCACGGCGTAACCATGTCCCCGATCCCGGCCTTCTCTCCGAGAAAGAGCCTGAACTGCATCAACCAGGAGAAGATTACCTGCTTCCACGGTGTGCCGACGATGTTCATCGCGATGCTGGGACATGAGAATTTCCCGAAGACCGATTTCTCCCATATGAGAACCGGTATCATGGCGGGGTCGCCGTGCCCGATCAAGACCATGGAAGAGGTCATCGAGAAGATGCACATGCCCGAGATCGTTATCACCTACGGTCAGACCGAGGCTTCCCCGGCGACGACCATGAGCAAGACCAGCGATACCATCGAGCAGCGTGTCAACACCGTAGGACCTTCCATCTTCGGCGTCGAGACCAAGATCGTGGATCCCGAGACCGGCGAGGAGCTTCCGGATGGCGTTCCGGGCGAGTTCTGCGCCCGCGGTTACAACATTATGAAGGGCTACTACAAGATGCCTGAGGCAACGGCCGCAGCCATTGACGAGGACGGCTGGCTCCACTCGGGAGACCTTGCACTGCGCCGTCCCGAGGATCACTACTACAAGATTACCGGCCGTATCAAGGATATGATCATCCGCGGAGGTGAGAATATTTACCCGAAGGAAATCGAGGACTTCCTCTACACCTATCCGAAGGTTCGCGACGTACAGGTGATCGGCGTGCCGGACGCAGACTACGGCGAGGAGATCATGGCCTGTGTCATCTTAAACGACGGTGAGGAGTGCACGGAGGACGAGATCAAGGATTATGTCCGCACTCACATGGCAAAGCACAAGGTGCCGCGCTACGTGGATTTCGTGAAGGAATTCCCGATGAATGCCGCAGGAAAGATCCTCAAGTACAAGATGCGCGAGGAAGCCGTGGAGCGCCATGCTCTCCACAAAGCCAACAAGATTGAAACCGCGTAAAATGCCAAGAATCCTGTTGACAATTAAGAATCCGTGTAGTAATATAGGGGGGCGGTTCGCAAGAACCGTCTCATCTAGGGGTATAGTTCAGCTGGTAGAATAACGGTCTCCAAAACCGCAGGTCGTGGGTTCGAATCCTACTGCCCCTGTCGAAGGGCCAATGTCGGATTGCCAATCGGCAATGCGCCGTTGGTCTTTCGTGTTTTCAGAGAGTATTTACGGCGTTTTGGTGCATCTCCCGATGCATCGGAAAGGAATAATGTATGGGGTATTCTGAGGACTTTCTGTGCGTGAAACAGTTTGACCGGCTGTACGAAGTCTGCATGGCTGCCGGACAGGCGTTCGAGGAAGGCGAGAGGAACGCGATCTTTGAAAATGTTACCAAAGGCTTCGACGAGATGAAACGGATCCTTGAGGACAAGGCGGGAACCAATGCGTATGCGCTGCTCGGTCCGGATTCGGATTTCCTTTCGGAGCTGAGCAAACGCAACTATACGATGTACTGTTCTTCGGAGACTAAGGTTGAGGATTCCTGGGATATTCTGGTCTCCGGAAACGATGAGTCCGCCCGGGACAGCAATGCGGCGAACAACGCATTTTACGCCCTTCAGGAAGAGGTGAGCAAGTTTGCGCAGTATTATGTCCGCGGCGCCCGTCCGAACTCGATCGCCGAGATCGACAGCGAAGCTCATGACGGGTACCATCTGGACCGCAACGCCAGAGGCCTTTCGGACATTGCCTTTGCGGTGATTTTTGCCGGCGGTATGTTTCTCACCGGTATTGTGTTTTTGATGATCTCCCTGTTTTCGCAGCGCAGCGATCTGACGATCACAGGTCTTGTCTTTATGGTGTTCGCGGTAATCCTTGTGGCACTTCGTTTTGTGAAGAAGTAATACCTGATATTGCCGCATGTTGACCGGATATCTCATTTCGGGGGTACTATGTATCGGATACTCAAAACAGACGGGCTTGCAAAACGCGGCGAACTGACCACGGTGCACGGGACGATCCAGACTCCGGTGTTTATGAATGTCGGGACCGTAGCGGCCATCAAGGGCGCGGTTTCCTCGCCGGATCTCGAGAGCATCGGAACCCAGGTGGAGCTGTGCAACACGTATCATCTGCACGTGCGTCCGGGGGATGACATCGTGCGCGCCTGCGGCGGACTGCACAGGTTCATGAACTGGAAGCGGCCGATCCTGACGGATTCCGGCGGGTTTCAGGTATTTTCCCTGGCAGGTCTTCGGAAAATCAAGGAGGAGGGCGTGTCCTTCCACTCCCATGTAGACGGACGGGTGATCTTCATGGGCCCCGAGGAGAGCATGCAGATCCAGTCGAACCTCGGTTCCACCATCGCCATGGCTTTCGACGAGTGTCCTCCCAGCACTGCCGAGAAGGAGTACATTCAAAGATCCGTCGACCGGACGACCCGCTGGCTGGAGCGCTGCAAGACCGAGATGGAGAGGCTGAATTCCCTGCCCGGTACGGTCAACCCGGACCAGATGCTGTTCGGTATCAATCAGGGCGGGATCTATGAGGACATCCGCATTGAACATGCAAAGCGGATCGCGGAGCTTGACCTTCCCGGCTACGCAGTCGGCGGACTGGCGGTTGGGGAATCCCACGAGGAGATGTACCGGATCCTCGATGCGGTGGTGCCTTATTTGCCGCAAAATAAACCCGTATATCTGATGGGAGTCGGAACGCCGGCCAACATTCTGGAGGGCGTGAAACGCGGCGTGGATTTCTTCGACTGCGTATATCCCACGAGAAACGGCCGTCACGGGCATGCGTACACGAACCGCGGACGGATGAACCTGAAAAATGAGCGGTACAAAACGGATGAGCGGCCGATCGAGGAGGGATGTGACTGTCCCGCGTGCCGCAACCATTCGCGCGCTTATATTCGGCACCTGCTGGTTGCAGGGGAAATGCTCGGCCTTCGACTTATGGTCTTGCATAATCTGCGATTTTATAATAAAATGATGGAAGAAATCCGTCACGCCATCGAAGAGGGCCGCTACGACTCCTACATGCAGGCAAAGCTTCAGGGGTTTGCCATGGGCGTGGAAGATTGACGGATGAACGGAAAGGGAACGATAGTATGAATGGATTTGGTTTGAGCTTTCTCACACAGTCTGCTGACGGAACGGGGTCGTTTATCCCGCTGATCATCATGGTGGCCGTGTTCGGTCTTGTGTTTTACTTTATGATCATGCGTCCGCAGGCTAATCAGGAGAAGAAGCAGAAGGCGCTTCTGGCTTCCCTGGAGATCGGTGACAGCGTGTTGACAACCGCAGGTTTCTACGGTGTGATCATCGATATGGTGGAGGGTCAGGACATCATCATTGTGGAGTTCGGCAACAACAAGAACTGCAGGATTCCGATGAAGAAATCCTCCGTGATCGAGGTCGAGAAGGCTAACGCTGAGTAAGGATTTTCCTCAGCGCAGACGGTACAACTGAGAGTAGATACCTTTTTCCTGGGGTGTACGATACCTTCGTCATTTTTGAACCTACAAACTGACATAAGGGATTCCAATATTTGCATGTGGATGTCAGGCCTCCTTCGCAGTGGAAGGCAGAAGCATGCGTGAGGTCACCCACCTGGCTATTGGCTGGGAGTCAAAAAGCGAAGCCGGCATCCCGGGATTTTTACGAGCAAACATTTTTCGAACAAATGTTTGCTTTTTCTTTTTTGGTGTGATATACTGTCTTTATCCCAAAGATCAGGAGGACGCACGATGGCTTTACAGTTACTCATCGGAAATTCCGTGAAACAGAACCGGAACGAACTGCTTGACCGCCTTTCGGCCCAGAGCGGGAGTAATGGGTCCGAAGTGTTCTTTTTCGTGCCTGAGCAGGCGAACCTTGCGGCGGAACAGGACTTGACGTCACGTCTTGGCGGCGGCTGCGTGATGAACATTTCCATCGTCAGCTTCCGGCGCCTTTTGTATTGCCTTCTGGATGAGCTCGGAAACCGCATTCCCACGGTTTTGGATGACATCGGAAAGAGCCTTTTGCTGCGCCGCGTCCTGTCTGAGAATGCAGGGGAGCTGCCGAGATTCGGGAGCAAAGCCAACAAGCCGGGATTTGTCAACGAAGTAAAGTCCCTGCTTTCGGAGTTTGTGCGCTATGAGGTGTCGGCGGACGTCCTCGCTGAGGCTTCCGGCAGGACCGATGACACGCTTCTCTCGGATAAGCTGAGGGAGCTTTCAGTGATCTTCCGGCGCTTCCGTGAGCGGTGCGGGGAGACGCAGATTACCGAGGATGATATTTACAATGCCATGTGCCCGCTGGTGCGGATTTCCGAGCGCCTTCGCGGAAGCACGCTGTATTTTGACGGATATACCGGCTTTACGCCGACACAGTACAATCTGATCGGCGAGCTTTTGAGCGTCTGTAAAGACGTGGTGATGACCGTGACGGTGGATCCTTCGGAGCGGGATTCCCGCACAGGAAAGACAGAGTGTTTCCGTATAAGCCGGGAGACGATCGACAGGATGTGCCGGCTTGCGGAGGAGAACGGACACACGGTGACAACTGCCGAGATCCCGTTTGACAATGCGGACGCTGCCCCTGAGATTTCCTATCTGGCAACCCATATGTTCCGCCACAGCGCCCCGGTGTACACCGGAACGGACACCGGCAGTGTCCGTCTGGCTTCCGCCCCGAACAGGGAGGAGGAAGTGCGCTATGTCACCGGAGAGATCGTGAGACTGGTGAGGGGCGAAACCGGGGAGGAACCCGCCAGATACCGCGACATCGGCATCGTCTGCGGGGATGTGGAAGGGTATTCGGACCTGTTCCGCAAGACTCTCGATGAGGCGGGAATTCCGTTCTTCCTGGATCGGACCACACCGGTTGCGGACAACTGTCTCATCGGTTATGTTCGAAGCCTTCTCGGGATGCTGTACACGGACATGCGCACGGATGTGTGCATGCAGTGGCTTCGGAATCCCATCAATAAGTTCGACTCCGACAAGATCAATTATCTGGAGAACTATCTGCTCGCCCGGGGGATCCGCGGATTTTCCGCCTGGAAAAAAGGATTTTCGGGAGACTACAGCACGAACCGCGTGACCCATGCGGCGGAATGCCGGTATTTTGCGGAGAAGATCGTGAAAATGCTGGAACCGCTAGCCGATGTGATGACACGCAGAACCTCCGGCGTGCAGGATAAGACAGAGGCTCTCTATGCCTTCCTGGTGAAGAACCATGTGTTTGAGAGATGTCAGACTCTGGCGGAGGAGATTGAATCCGAGCCCGTGCCGTGGAACCTTCGCCGGGCTGCGGAGTGCAGGGCAATATACAAGGCTTTGATCGATCTTCTGGAGAGACTTCATGAGCTTCTTCCGGAGGAGAGCATCACCCTTAAGGATTACATGGATATATTGGATGCCGGGTTTGCGGAGATGCGGCTTGGCATCATTCCGCCAGACCCTGACTGTGTCATGATCGGGGATTGCAAACGATCCCGTATCTCGGGCGTCCGGTACCTTTTCTTCCTCGGCGTAAATGAGGGAAATGTGCCCGCATCCGGCCATGGAAGCGAGCTTCTGAACGGAAAGGAACGGGAGCTTTTAAAGAGCAAACTGGAGATTGCCCTGGCGGATACGGAGAAGGAGTCTGTGGACAGTGAGGAATTCAATGTCCTTATGGTTCTACAGAAACCGACGGTACGCCTTGTGATCACCTGGTCCGCCGCCGGTGCGGATGGTAAGGAATTGGCGGAATCTTATATCATCCGCCGGATCCGGAAACTGTTCCCCGGCGTGCCGACTCTGGATCTTGCTAACCGTGAGAGATCATTCTTTGACCGCATCGCCGTGGACGGCGGGCTCGAAGAGCTTCTGTCAAAATACTCTGAGGCGATGCTCGGAAACGGTGACGACCCGGAGACCAGAGCGTCCCTGAGAACACTGTACGACTGGTATACTTCCGATGACGGGAATTATCGCGGAGATGGTTCGGACGCAAGGCTCCACACCCTGCGGGAAATGCTTGCGGAGGCCTCGGAAGGCGTGTTCCGTCAGCCGGTTTTGTCCGCGGATGTCGCTTCGGAATTGTTCCCGGAGCATGCGGAGTATTCCGTTTCGAAACTCCAGAGCTTTGCCAACTGCCCGTTCATGCATTTTGCACAGTACGGCCTGCAGCTGAGTGAGCGCGTCACGAAGGAACCGAATCAGCTGGATACCGGTAATGCGTACCATGCAATCCTGGAGCAGATGGCCGTTGAGGCGGCGGCTCTCGGTGCGACCGGTAAGACGCCGACAGCGGAACAGTTGACCGGATTCATTGAAAAGGCTGCCGAAGAATATCAGCAGAAGCCGGAGTATGAGCGTTTTTCGGTGGATAACCGGAGCAGGCATCTGTTCCAGAGCCTGACGGGAGAGTTGAAGTCCCTTGCACCTGCCATATCCGCGCAGCTGATGCACGGACATTACCGCGTTGCGGAGGCGGAGAAAGTTTTCTCCGAACAGCTCGGGGATGTGCGGTACCGAGGGAAGATTGACCGTCTGGACGTCTGTGATGTGGACGGAACGAGATATATCAAGATCCTGGATTACAAATCCAACGGGAAGAAATTTGAGGTGCAGTCTGCGCTGGACGGTATCGATATCCAGCTTCCGCTGTACCTGCGGGTTATGGAACGGGCTCTCGCCGCGGAGGGAATCTCTGCTGTACCGGCAGCTGCGTTATATATGCCGGTTTCCATTGCATATACCGAAAAGGAGCCGGCAGATCCGGATCAGGGACCGCCGCTTTCGGACTTTAAGCCAAGCGGTTTCCTTTTGGTGGAAGATGCGGACGGATTCGGGCAGAACGACCGTTTCCTCAGACAGATCGACATTGACTTTGAAACCGTGGACGCCGGGAAGGCATACAACTCGGAAGTGGTGCCGGTGGGCGTGAAGAAAGACGGCGGGTTCAAGGGCGCCAAAATCTATTCCGTGGAGGGCATGAAACAGTTCCTCGACGACGTGGAGGCTGTCGCTGCGGATGCGGCGACGCGGATCGAGAGCGGGGAAATCCGTATCCTTCCGTATCGGAAGAGTGCAAAAACAACCGCGGAAACAGCATGCAAATATTGCCCGTACAGCGGATTGTGCCGACGGGAGTCCGGCGGGTCCTTAACGTACCGGATGCGCGGCGGAACCCCTGAGGATGGCGATCCGGACGATGACGATATTGAGACGGAGGGAGGTGACGATTGATGGGATTTACAGAGAATCAGCTTAAGGCAATTCATGATCCGGTCGGTAATCTTCTGGTCTCAGCAGCCGCCGGTTCCGGTAAGACCATGGTCCTGGTGGAACGGATTATTAATAAAGTGACTGACCCGGAGAATCCGATCGATATCGATGAGATCCTGATCGTCACCTTTACCAACAACTCCGCTGCGGACATGAAGAGCAAGATTGAGAAAGCCCTGGAGAGTGCGGTGGAGAAGAATCCGACGGATGAACATCTCCAAAAACAGCTCCGGTGTATCCATTTTGCGCACATTTCCACCATTGACAGTTTCTGTCAGAGTCTTGTGCGCAGATATTGTCATTTTCTGAACATTGACCCGGGATTCCGTGTGAGTGAGCAGAGTGAAGAAAAGGCACTTCTGCTGGAAACCATCGGGGAGGTGATCGAGGAAGCGTACGATTCGGAGGATCCTGCTTTCCTCGACCTGGTGGCGCGTTACGGCGGCCGATACGGTGACCGGGATATCGAGAACCTTATCAAGGCGGTTGTTGAAAAGAGCGAGAGTTACCCGTTCCCGGAGCGGTGGATCGATGAGAAACTGCGGATGATCACGGAGGACAACGATCCGATCGAGATGTATGCCGAGGATCTGTTCCGGGATTCCATGTGTTTGATCAAGGATATTGACACGGTTATCAATGTGTTCCTTCCGAAGTTTGCCGAACCCGGGATGCCGCCCAAATTCCAGAGGGTGATGCAGGCAGATGCGGAGATCGTTGCGGATTTAACCCGCGCAGGTGATATTCGTGAACTTGCGGCGAAACTGGCGGCTTTGCCTTCGTGGCAGAAGTGCGCTCCCAGAGGCGGGGAGAAGGAAGTGACGGATCCCGCGAAAGAGGCTGTCTGCAGCGATGTCAGAGACAAATATAAGAAGACCATCAATGCAATAGCTTCGAGGATCAGTCAGCTTGGGAACGGTGCGGAACTGATGCGGACAGAGTGCGGACCTGCAATGTCGGCGCTTTGTTCCCTTGCCTTGAAAGTGATGAGACGGTATGAGGAGAAACAGACGGAGCTCGGAGCTTATTCTTTTTCCGCACTGGAACATCTGGCTCTCCGCGTTCTGATCGACGAGGACGGCAAGCCGACGGAGGCAGCTGCACAGCTGAGCAGGGAATACGCCGAGATCATGATCGACGAGTATCAGGACTCCAATATGCTGCAGGAGTACATCCTGAGTGCTGTAACGAATCCGCGGAACGAAATTCCGAACATGTTTATGGTCGGTGACGTGAAACAGAGCATCTATCGGTTCCGTAAGGCGAGACCGGAGCTTTTCGTCAGCAAGTACGAGACATTTTCCGACGATACCGAAGAGAACCGGAGCGGTTCTTCCGAACCGAAGCCCGTCGGATACCGGATTGACCTGCAGGACAACTTCCGGAGCCGTGAACAGGTGACGGACGCGGTCAATCAGGTTTTCCGCATGCTGATGCACAAGGCGGTCGGCGGCGTGGAATACGATTCCAGGGCGGAGCTTAGGTACGGACATCTTTACGATCCGTATCTTTGGAATCCCATGGATTATCGAAGCGAGCTTTTGATCGCGGAGCAGAGCGAGGATCCGGTGGTCGCCGAAGCCGAGATGATCACACAGAGAATCTGCGAACTGACAGATCCGGTCTCGGGACTGCGGCTAGTCAACCTGAAGACCGGGGAAGAGAACATCGCTCAGTACCGCGATGTCCTGATCCTGTTCCGAAGCATGAAGAGCAGTCTCGTGGAAAAGCTTAAGAAGAGCCTGCAGAAGAGGGGCATTCCCGTCTGTGTGGCCTCGGAGGACGGGATCTTCGAGGCTGTGGAGGTGTCTGTCCTGATGTCTTTACTGCAGGTGCTGGACAACCCGTTCCAGGACATCCCTCTTGCGGAGGTTTTGATGTCTCAGGCGATCGGGTTTACCGCCGATGACCTCGGAGTGATCGCGGCCGTTGCCAAGAAGAGCGGCACGAATCGCCATGCAGAGTATATGCAGACCGTGATCCGCAGAGCGGTGACCGAAACCGGCGGCCTGTACGCTGTAATGGAGCCTATCCGCGATAAGTGTATCGCCTGGATTGCCCTCTATGACAGACTCCGCAGCCATTCTGCCTATGTGAGTGCCGCAGAGATCCTGGAGGAGTTTCTGCAGCTTACCGGATTCAGTGAGTTTATCAGCGCGCTTCCGGACGGAGCAGTTCGCAAACAGCGTATGCAGGCGTTGATCAACCGGGCTTACCAAGCGAGATCGAACGGGGCCGGAAGTGTAAACGCTTTCGCCGCATACTGTGGGAACAAGAAGAAGCTGGAGGACAGTTCCGGGCTGGAGTCAGCAGGTCTTGCTGCGGCGGATGCCGTGCAGTTTATGACGATCCATAAGAGCAAAGGTCTGGAGTACCCGATCGTGTTCGTGGCTGACACCAACAAGGAACACAATATGCAGGATTTTAACGGCAATCTCCTGATCCACGATGACCTTGGATTCGGACCGCAGATCCTGTATCCGAAGGCAAGGCGCAAGGTTGCTTCCCTTGCGAAGAACATGATCAAAGTGCGCGGCAAGCAGGAATTGATCGGCGAGGAGCTTCGCCTTCTGTATGTTGCGATGACGCGAGCCAAGGAGAAACTGATCGTCACGGGACGGATTTCTTCCGTCGACAGAATCGGCAAACGGATGGGAAGCCGTTTCCGTTATACCTGCGTGCCGGCCTATGCGGATCTTGTCAATGAGAAAGGATGCTACTTCAATCTGGTATTGCAGGCACTTTTCAGCGGCTGTTCTCCGGAGGAGATCGATAAGGTCTATGATGCCGGAAACGCTGCGGATATCAGCCGGGAAATCGGCGCCTGGTCTGTCCGCGTCTGTCCTGTGGAGCCGAAGGCCGCTCCGGAAGAGGTACAGAAAGGGGAGACAGAAGATCCCAAGGCGGGAGAACCCGTGCCTGAAGTGTCTGAGGAGAAGGAAACGCACAGTAATCCTGAGGAGACCCGGTTGTACGAAACCTATCGGGAACAGCTCCGGAAGTATACGGAGTATGAGTATCCCCACAGTGCGTCAACGGCACCCGTCAAGGTTTCCGTGTCGGCGGTGAAAAAACAGAAGTATTTGGAGATGTTACCCCTTTTCTCCGCTGAGGACGATGACGGAAGCACTGACAGAACACCGGAACTGGTTGCGGAGCAGGAGACTTTGGATTATATCCAGCCGGAGCCTGTGCCGGCGTTTGCAAAGCATGCCGAGAAACTCCCGAAGAAACTGTCCGGTGCGGAATTCGGTACCCTGTGTCATCGCGTGCTGCAGCTGCATGATTATAACCTTCCGGTGACGGCGGAGGCATTTGCCGAGGAACTCGCGAGATTGGCCGCCAACCGGCAGATCACTGAAGCGGAGGCTTCGATGCTGTCGGCGGAACCGTTCCTTGCGTTCTTTGGCAGTGACATCGGAAAGCGTATGCGAAAGGCATTCCTTCAGGGGAATCTCGACCGCGAGCGGTCCTTTATCATGTCGATGGGTGCCGGGGAACTGTACCCCGGGACCGAAGCTTCCGGCACGGTTTTGGTACAGGGAAAGGCGGATGCATTCTTCGAGGAAGACGACGGGATCGTCATTGTGGACTACAAGACCGACCGTGTCGACGCCGAAAACGGCGAGAAAGAGCTTGCCGACCGGTATGCATACCAGCTCGAGCTTTACGCGAGGGCCGTAGCCCGCGGAACCGGGAAGACAGTGAAGGAGACAGTAATCTATTCGTTTGCTCTTAACAAATCCATTAATATCGGGTATAATATATCTCAGTGATTTTGAAAGAAAGAGGTTTTTATGCGCGATAAGGTTTTGTTTATTTACAATCCCAACGCGGGAACGAAGAAGATCGTACCCAAGTTGAACGATGTTATTTACCGGCTGATCGACGATTCCGTTGACCTGGTGATCTCGCCCACGAGAAAGCGCAACGATGCGAGAGATGCAGTGAAGGCGTATCTCAAGGAGGGCACCTGCGTCAAAATCGTATGCTCCGGCGGAGACGGCACCCTGCACGAGGTTGTGGAGGGTATGATGGAGTGCGAGGAGAGCGAGCGCGTACCCATCGTGTATCTGCCTGCGGGAAGCACCAACGACTTCGGATACTCGATGTGTCTGCCCAAGGATGTTGTCGCAGCCGCTGAGCTGTCCAAGACAGGTATGGAGTATCCGTGCGACATCGGATGCTTTAACGGCAAGTACGTGGTATACACCGCCGCCTTCGGCCTTTTCTCGGATGTTTCCTACGCGACTTCCCAGTCGATGAAGAATGTCTTCGGCCATGCGGCTTACGTTCTGAACGGAGCGGGAGCGCTCACCAATATTGAGACCGTCAACGCCGTGATCACCCTGCCGGATGAGGTTATTGAAGGCACGTTTATCATCGGCATGGTCGTCAGCGCTTCGTCCATCGGCGGTTTCCGCGGAATCACGGGGCCGGACGTGCGTCTGAATGACGGCAAATACGAACTGTTCCTCGTCAGGGAGCCCACCCCCCTGCAGGTACCCGGACTTCTCAATGATATCCGCAAGGGGAATTTCAACAATCCGCTGATCGTGTTCCGCCACATTTCCGAGGCTGTGTTTGAGTTCGAGGAAGAGGTTGCGTGGACCATCGACGGCGAGTACGGCGGAACCTGTCTGCAGGCGCATATGTCCGTGCTGAAGCACGCGGTAACCTTCATGGCGCCGCGGGACCTGATGGGACTTTTGTCCTGAAATAGAAGCCTGATTAACGACAATAAAAGACTCTGCGGAAGCGTTGAAATCGGATCGGCGTTTCCCGGAGTCTTTTTCTTTGTGTCAAACACAGAAAATACACGGAAAATACCATCCCGAATCCCCCCTTATGTATTGACAGAAAATGCAGAATTTAGTATGATAAGCAATGGTGGTTTATGCCCTTACAGAGGGCATTTCCGAGAATATGAAATTGATTACGGAGGGAGTTTTTATGTACTATATCGGTGTTGATCTGGGAACATCGTCCGTCAAGCTTCTTTTGATGGATGGCGAGGGTGCGATCCAAAATATCGTTTCCAAGGAGTATCCGCTTTATTTTCCGAAGACAGGCTGGTCGGAGCAGAAGCCGGAGGATTGGTGGACGCAGATGAAGGCCGGAGTGAAAGAGCTCCTTGCCGGTTTTGATGCAGATAAGGTTGCGGGAATCAGCTTCGGCGGACAGATGCACGGCCTTGTTATCCTCGATGAGAACGACAATGTGCTTCGCCCGGCGATCCTGTGGAACGACGGCCGTACCCAGGAGGAGTGCGATTACCTCAACAACGTGATCGGACGTGAGAAGATCAGTGAGTATACCGCCAACATGGCTCTCACGGGCTTCACCGCTCCGAAGCTTCTCTGGGTGAAGAAGCATGAGCCGGAGATTTTTGCGAAGATCTGCAAGATCATGCTTCCGAAGGATTACCTTGCGTACCTTCTCTCGGGCGTTCACTGCACCGATGTTTCGGACGCTTCGGGTATGCTTCTGTTTGACGTGAAGAACAAGTGCTGGTCCAAGGAGATGATCGACATTGTCGGCATCAAGGAAGAGCAGCTTGCCAAGATTTTCGAGAGCTATGAGGTAGTCGGAACAATCCTTCCCGCTGTTGCGGATGAGCTCGGGCTTCCGAAGACCGTTAAGATCATCGCCGGTGCAGGCGACAACGCTGCCGGCGCTGTCGGAACCGGTACGCTGGAGCACGGTATGTGCAGCGTTTCCCTCGGTACTTCCGGCACCGTATTCATCGCTACGGATGAGTTTGCGGTGGATGACGCTAACGCAATGCATTCCTTCGCTCATGCGAACGGCAAATATCACTTCCTTGGCTGCATGCTTTCCGCTGCTTCCTCCAACAAGTGGTGGATGGATGACATCATCGGAACAAAGGATTATGCGGCAGAGCAGAAGAACATCAAGGAGATCGGCAAGAACAACGTGTTCTATCTTCCGTACCTGATGGGCGAGCGTACCCCGCACAACAATCCCGACGCAAGAGGCTGCTTCATCGGCATGTCCATGGACACCAAGCGCGAGGATATGACCCTTGCGGTCATGGAGGGCGTTACCTACGCACTTCGCGATGCATTGGAGATCGCACGTTCCTTCGGCGTTAAGATCGAGAGAATCCGCGCCATCGGCGGCGGTGCGAAGAGCCCGCTGTGGTGCAAGGTGCTTGCCAACATCATGAACGTGAAGGTTGACAAGATCAACTGTGAGGAAGGCCCGGGATACGGTGCAGCCATCCTTGCGGCTGTGGGTTGCGGCGAGTACGCTTCCGTTGAGGAGGCTGCAGGCAAGCTGATCCGCGTCGTGGATACCATCGAGCAGGATCCGGCTGTCGTTGCCGAGTACGAGAAGAGATATCAGATCTTCCGCGCACTGTATCCGGCTTTGAAGCCTGCATTCGCGCAGATTGCTGAGATCAACAAATAAGCATAAGACTGTTTCTGTCCATTTTGTACTGTGGAGTTGCCTTCCCCAACCGGAAGGCAACTCTTATGCACATATAGAGGAGAGCCCATGACACCGTACACCGCATTTTCCGAACTGTATGACCGCTGCATGGACAACGTTCCTTACGACCGGTGGGCGGAGGCAATTGTTCGGATCCTGCGGGACGCCGGAATCTCCGGGGGAAGCCTTGTGGCTGAGCTTGGATGCGGCACCGGAGAGATGACAACAAGGCTTCGGGATGCGGGTTACGACATGATCGGGATTGATGCGTCCGAGGAGATGCTTGCCATCGCGCAGGAGAAGGAGTACGAGCGGATCGACGCCCTCATGGGCGATGAAACCGAGGGCTTTGAAGAGGCGGATTCGGAAAATGAGCCCTGCTTCCCGACAATCCGTTTCCTTCACCAGGACATCCGGCAGATGGAGCTCTACGGGACGGTTGCGGCGATGGTCAGCGTGTGCGACACGATGAACTATCTGACCGCGGAGAAGGACCTTGTGTCGGTGTTCCGGCTTGCGAACAACTACCTCGACAAGGGCGGCCTGTTTCTCTTTGACCTGAAGACGGAGTACTATTACCGGACGATTCTCGGGAACTGCACGAGGATGGAGGACTACGATGACGCCGTGCTTGTCTGGGACAATGAGTACGACGGGGAATCCCGCACCAATGAGTACAACATCACGATGTTTGCCAAAGACGGTGAGAGCGGACTCTACGAGCGGCACGACGAGGTTCACGTGCAGCGGGCGTATTCCGTGGAGGAGATCAAACGACTGCTGGAAGCAGCGGGCATGAGCTTTGTGAGCGCCTGCGAAGCGTATACCGGAGACGCCGTCACGGAGACCACGGAACGCGTGCTGATCATTGCGCGGGAGAACTACCAGAACAACAAGTATTACGGTTAGGAACGATATGAACGAACACGACTATATCGTCCGGGCTACGGCCGCGGACGAGTTTATCCGGGCGTTTGCCATCACCTCGAGGACGATCGCGGAGACTGCGAGAAAAGCCCATGATCTTACCCCGGTTGCCACGGCGGCCCTCGGGAGGCTTCTCAGCGGAGCGGCGATGATGGGCGTCATGATGAAGGGGGAGCGGGATGTCCTCACGGTGCGGATCGATGCGTCGGGCCCGCTGCAGGGACTGTTGGTGACAGCGGACTCCCACGGACATGTGAAGGGGTATGTCGGCAACCCCGATGCGGAGGCACCGGATCGGCCGGACGGCCATCTGGGCGTCGGAGCGGCAGTGGGAATCGGCGTGCTCAGCGTGATCAAAGACCTTGGGCTGAAGGACCCCTATGTGGGTGACATTGAGCTTCAGAGCGGCGAGATCGCGGAGGATCTCACATATTATTTTGCGGCGTCGGAACAGACGCCCTCAAGCGTCGGACTCGGCGTTTTGGTGGACCGTGACGGAAGCGTTCTGCAGTCCGGCGGGTTTATCGTACAGCTGATGCCGGATGTGCCGGATGAGGTGATCACCCAGCTTGAGAAAAACCTCAAGGGGCTTCCTTCCGTGACGGAGATGCTCTCCGCGGGGAAGACGCCCGAGGACATTCTGACGACGGTGCTTCAGGGGCTGTCGCCGGAATTTGCGGAGACGACGGAGGCTGCATTTACCTGCAACTGTTCCAAGGAGCGGTACGCGCAGGGATTGATCAGCTTAGGTCACGAGGAGCTTGCAAAGCTCCCGGACGAGCAGGGTGAGATTGAAGTGCGGTGCCGGTTCTGTAACCACGCTTACCGCTTTGATGCGAAGGACATCGAGGAGATGCTTAACGTCGCAAAGTAAGTACGAAAGGATGCGTAGTATGAAGGATACCAAAGCGAAAGATACCAAAGAGAAAAAGACGAAGAAAACCGATAAGCCGGAGCGCGTGACGGAAGCGTGGGGCAAATACGATGCAGCGGGGATCGAGAAGATCGATGCATTTTGCGAAGGCTACAAGGAGTTTATCTCCAAAAACAAAACCGAGCGCGAGTGTGCCGCGGCAGTCATTGCCAAAGCGGAGAAGCTCGGATATAAGAACCTTACGGACTGCAAGAGCCTGAAGGCCGGAGACCGGGTGTATTATTCCATGATGGGCAAGGCAGTGGCTTTGTTCGTTATCGGAACCGAGCCCATTTCCGAGGGTATGAACATTCTCGGTGCGCATATCGACTCGCCGAGACTTGACCTGAAACAGAATCCGGTCTACGAGGACGGCGGTCTGGCATTTTTAGACACCCATTATTACGGCGGGATCAAGAAGTACCAGTGGGTGACGATCCCCATGGCGATCCACGGCGTTGTCTGCCGTAAGGACGGCACAACCGTGAACGTCTCCATCGGCGAGAAGGACGGTGATCCGGTGTTCGGTATCAGCGACCTTCTGATCCATCTCGCTGCCGATCAGATGGGCAAGAAGGGCGCAACCGTTGTGGAGGGCGAGGCATTGGATGTGACATTTGCCTCGAGACCCATCGACAAGGATACGAAAAATGCTGTCAAGGAAAACGCATTGAAGCTCCTCAAGGAACAGTACGGTATCGGTGAGGATGACTTCCTCTCCGCAGAGCTGGAGATCGTGCCTGCCGGAAAGGCCCGTGACTACGGTATCGACCGGAGCATGATCATGGGATACGGTCAGGACGATCGCGTCTGCGCATATCCTTCGGCGGAGGCGATCTTTGAGATCAAAAAGACGAAGCGCACACTTGCCTGCCTTCTGGTGGACAAGGAGGAGATCGGAAGCGTCGGAGCGACCGGCATGCACTCCCGGTTCTTCGAGAACGCGGTGGCGGAGGTCATGGACCTGGCCGGCCAGTACAGCGAGCTGGAACTGCGCCGGGCGCTCCGGAACGCGAAGATGCTTTCCTCCGACGTCAGCGCGGCCTTTGACCCGAACTACCCGGCCGTG